>JANQSV010000166.1 GCA_028279115.1 Pseudomonadales bacterium | reverse complement strand
CGAGCAGGGTCCACGCCGAGGAAGCGCTCGACGCGTAGCTGACTCCCGCCACCACCGGACCGAGCTGGCGGCCGGCCAGGAAGAAGTCCTTGCCGTCGGTGGTGCGGCGCGAGGCCCAGAATCCGATGCCGAGCAGCACGGCTTGATAAATCACGAGAACGGCAATGACTATGTCGGCTCTTTCCATGGTCTGATTTCAATGATGGGCAACTTTCGACGATTATACGTTGATTGGCTTTGCGGCTTCGACCCGACGGCGACTCACATCGTGCAGATTCTATGTCGCTGTCATGCTGCGCGCAGTGACTCGGGGCATCCATGCCCCTCGCCCCCGCGGGGCGGCGCTCTGCGCCGTCCAAAATGGCAATCCTGCCATTTTGTCGCAGCATCTATTTGTCTGGTGCTATACTTTTTCGTCGTTGGGCAAGCATTTCCCAGGGATTTGTCCAGGTGAAGATTACTCCAATAAGAATCACATTCGCATTGTCCGCGACCGCTTTGCTGGCCAGCTGTTCCATCTATCAATCCCGGCTTCAGCCCACCCCGGAACCCGCCATCGAATTGCGGGATCAGTTCGCCGCGAGCGAGACTGCCGGACTCCATCAACCTTCTCGTGAAACCGTGGCCTGGTGGGAATCCTTCGCCGACCCGGTACTCAACCGGGTCGTGGACGCCGTGCTCGAAGCCAATTTCGACCTCGCCCGGGCCGCGGCGCGGGTCGATCAGGCCCGGGCGAGAGCGCGCATCGCCGGCGCCGTTGCCTATCCCCTGATCAATCCCGTCGCGGGCGTTGTGGATTTCGACATTCCCGCCAATGCGGGAATCGGCGCGCAACTCGACGAGCTCGGGCTCGGTTCCGATCTGACTGGAGTCTTCGGCATATTGCTGCCCGACCGCGTGGGCCTGACGACATACACCTTCGGTGCGGAATTCGCATACGAGGCGGATTTCTGGGGCCGCAATCGCAGCACCAGGCTTGCCGCCGGCGCGCGGCGACTTGCTTCGGAGTCGGATTATGTCGCCGCCAGAATTTCGGTGCTTGCGGAAACCGTCCGCACCTACCTGGAACTTGTGGATCTGCGGCGACAACGGGGGTTGGCGCTCGAAAACATCGAAATTCTGGAAGAACGCGAGGCATTGGCGCAATCGCGTTATGAAAGCGGATTGATCGACGCCCTGGGTCTGTACGCGATGCGCCGGGCCCTGCGCGATGTGCGCGCGGGACTGCCGCAACTCGAAGCCGGCCTGGCCGAAGCCGAAGCGCGACTGTGGATCCTGCTCGGAGGATTCCGGGACGACATCGCGGGCTCGCTGCCTGACGCCTTGTCCATTGCGGGCAGCGGCGAGCCGGTGCCTGTGGGAATACCCGCCGATTTGCTCATTCAGCGTCCCGATGTCGCCGGCGCCAGGCAGCGCATGGAAGCTGCGCGTTTCGCCCTGGGCGCCAGACGCGCCGAATTGTTGCCGGCGCTGTCCCTGTCGGGCTCGATCGGTCTGCAGGCCACTGATGCCGGCGACTGGTTCGATCCCGATCAATGGTTTCGCAATCTCAGCGTCAATCTGCTGGGTCCGGCGATCCGGGGCTCGCGCCTGCGCGACAATGTCGGACTGGCCGAAGCGCAATTGAATGAAGCCGCGGCCGCTTACGGCAGTTCCGTCGTCACTGCCGTCAACGAAGTCGAGGCCGCCCTGTCGGGCCTCGAAGCAGGCCGCCGCCGTCACGACGTGCTGGTTTTCTTTCTCAATGAAGCCCGCGCCGAATCGGAATTGCAGGGCGAGAGGTATTCGGCCGGCATCGGCAGTTATGAAGAGGTGCTGAGCGCGGCGCAGATCCGCGTCGGCGCCGAAGCGGCGCTGTCCGCAGCGGAGCGCGATCTCGGTTTCGCCCGGCTGGCCCTGCATCGGGCTCTTGGCGGCGCCTGGACCGCCGATGATATGGAATACTTGCCGAACGAGTGAACGCCATGGGCAGAATTACCGGATTGTTAGCCGCTCTGGTCATCGTCGCCGCGTCGGTGGCTCTGGCGATGTTGCTGATTTCGCTGGCGCCGGAGCCGGAAAGCCGCGCACTTCCGCCCCGGATACCTTTTGTCCTGACCGGCACGGTGACCGCATCGCCGGGCGCAATTCCCGTTTTCGGCTCGGGTACCGTACGGCCCGCCCGCGAAGTCAATATCGCGCCGCAAGTGGGTGGTCGGGTTGCAAGCGTAAACCCTGCGTTCCTGAGCGGCGGCCGGGTGGGAGCGGGGCAGACGCTGTTTGAAATCGAAGAGGAGGATTACCGCTATCGGGTTGAGATCGCCATGGCCGACGTGGCGGCCAGGCAGGTTGCCTTGCTTGAAGCGCGGGAGCAGGCCGAAATCGCGGCGGCGGAATATGAAAGCTTCTCCCGGCGGCAGACCGGCGATGCGCTCGCGGAACCAAACCCGCTGACCCTGCGGCAGCCTCAATTACAGGCCGCCGAAGCCGCGCTTGCGCGCGATGAAGCCCGGCTCGCCGAAGCTCGGCTGGCGCTGTCGCGAACCGTCGTTACGGCCCCTTTCGACGGCTATGTGCGCGCGGAGTCGGTCGATGCCGGGCAGATCGTGGCGCCGGGACAAGTGGTCGGGAGCCTGTTCGCATTGGATGCCGTCGAGGTTGTGGTTTCCCTGTCCGACAGTGATGCCGCGCTGGTGCCGGGGCTATGGGAATTGAACGCGGGAGACGACTCGATACAGGTCGCGGCGCGCATCGATGCCGAATACGGCGAGCGGATTTTCACTTGGAACGGTTATGTTGACCGGGCCGAGGCTTCGGTCGATCCACGGACGCGTACCGTGGATGTGGTGATTCGTGTGCCGGAACCATTTGCCGCTGGCGTTCCGGTGAACGGCCCGGCGCCCGGCGGCAATCCGCCCTTGCTCGTCGGCGAATATGTCGATGTCGAGATCGAGGGCATCGTGATGGCGAACATGTACCGGATTCCGCGTGCGGCGCTGCAGGCCGGCAACGAAGTCTGGGTAGTGAACGGCGGCGGCGCGGTAGGCATTGTTCCTGTGCGGATTTTCCAGCGCGCCAACGATGAAGCTTACGTCACCGGTTCTCTTGAGGCCGGCCAGCCGGTTATTACCGGCGGCCTGCGATTCGCCGTCGAGGGTATGCGCGTGCTGACCGAGGCCCAGCCGCTGTAATGAACGCCAATGATTCTTACCAGGGAGAACCCCCGGGTCCCATCGCTTACATGGCGAGCAACGGCGTCGCCGCCAATCTGCTGATGCTGGCCATCCTGGCCGCTGGACTCGTCTCGCTGACCGGGCTCATAAGGGAGGCGTGGCCGGTATTGCCGTTCAACACGGTTGAAATCGCAGTCGCCTATCCGGGAGCGAATCCCGAGGAAATCGAAGAATCCATCATCGTCAAGATAGAAGACCAGGTCAGCGGGCTGGAGGACGTCAATACGATCCGGTCGGTGGCCGCGCCCGGAGTGGCCTCCGTGCAAGTGGAGATGAAGACTGGCGTGGACATGAACCAGGTGCTGGGCGATGTGGAATCCGCGATCAGCCGCATACGGACTTTCCCAGAGAGCGTGGAACGCCCGGTAATACGCGAAATGACCAACGCCCGCAGCGCCGTTCGTCTGGTAGTGTACGGAGATGTTGCCGAACGCGCGCTGAAAGAGTTTGCTTTCCAGCTTGAGGAAGGACTCTCGGCGCTACCCGAGGTTACTCGGGTGGAAACTTCCGGTGTACGCGATTACGAAATATCCGTTGAAGTGCCGGCGCGGCGCCTCCGCGCGCTCGGCCTTACCCTCGATGACATCGCCGCCGCCATCCGCAACAGTTCGTTGGACCTGTCCGCTGGCAGTATCGATACCGCTGAACAACAAGTGCGGCTACGCACTCTGGGTCAGCGATATGTCCAGCAGGAATTCGAGGATATTGTCGTAGTTGCCCGTAGCGACGGAGCTGTTCTGCGACTTGGGGATATCGGCATCGTGCGCGACGAGTTTCGAAACAGCGACCTGATAGTCCGCCACGATGGCGTGCCCGCGGTGTTTGTTGAGGTATTTCGCGCCGAAACCGAACAAGTGAATGAAGTTGCGGGCTCGGTTCTCGCTCACATCGCCAACGAAGTCGAACCCGCGGCGCCGAACGGAATCGGTATCGCGGTTTGGAACGACGAATCGCGGCAATATGCCGACCGCGCCGACATCCTGCTGAAAAACGGCGGCCTGGGTTTGTTGCTGGTGTTCTTCGCGCTGGCCTTGTTCATGGAAATCAGATTGGCGCTTTGGGTCAGTTTTGGTTTGGTCGTCACCTTTATCGGCGCTTTGGCAGTAATGCTGGCGTTCAATATCACCATAAGCACCATTTCCCTGTTCGTGTTCGTGCTCGCCATCGGCATCGTCGTCGACGATGCGATCATCGTCGCCGAGAGTGTCCACGCCGAGCGGAAAAGGGGTGCGCCTGGGCTGGCCGCGGCAATCCGGGGAACGCGCCGCATCGGACTTCCGCTGACATTCGCCGTACTCACTTCGATCGCCGCCTTCATGCCCCTGCTTTTCATCCCCGGCGGCATAGGCCAGATCTGGCGTCCGTTGCCGGTGATAGTCATTGGCATGTTGCTGATTTCACTGGTTGAATCCTTGTTCATATTGCCGCGCCACCTTTCGCATCTGCCGGACAGCCGGGAACAACCGGGCAATGCGGTGGACGCTTTTTTCGCGAGTGTCCAGAGAGCGGTGGACACCGGACTGGCGCGGTTTACCGAAGGTCCGCTGCACCGGACGCTGGATTTCGCAACGGCCCAGCCGCTGGTCGTCGTTTCCGCCGCCATTGGCGCGCTTGTATTGAGCGTTTCGTTATTGCCCGCGGGAGTCGTGCAGACCACTTTCGCCGATGTGGTGCAAAGCGATTTCGTGACCGCGACTCTGGAAATGCCGGACGGCGCCGTTTCCGCGCGAACACTGGAGGTGGCTTCGGAACTGGAGGCCGCGGGCAACGCCGTGATTGCGCGCGTCGCTGAAGAGCAAGGATCTCCGTTATCGGATTTATTGACCGGAGCGATTCTCGTTTTGGGCCAGAGCCCAAGAGTGGAAGGCGGCAGCGTAGTCGCCGAGCCTTCCCTGAATCCGCAAGCGAATATAGCCTTTGTGCAATTCAAGCTTGTAAGCGCGCAGGGACGCGATGTCACCACTACTGAAATTGCCCAGCTATGGCGCGAAGAACTGGGTATCCTTCCCCACGTTCGAAGTATTTCCATCAGTGGCGAGGCATTGAGTCTGGGTAATCCCGTGGAAGCCAAGCTTTCGCACCCGGATTCCGCACGGCTTGCCGAAATCGCCGCCGAAACCGTTGGCCGTTTGCGCAACATCGGAGGCGTATTCGATGTGCGTTCCGATCATGCGCCGGGTATTCGTGAAATGCGGTTCAGTCTTACACCGGAGGCTCGATCGCTCGGACTCGCGGAAACCTCTTTTGCAAGCCAGACACGAGCCGCTTTTTTCGGCGCCGAGGCGCAACGGGTGCAGCGGGGCCGCGAGGAAATGCGGGTATTCGCGCGTCTGCCCGCCGAGGAGCGGAACTCGATAACGGATATAGAAGGATTTCCGATTCGAACGCCTGGCGGCGATGTTCCGCTTGACCAGGTGGCGTCGGTGGAATTCGCCGTGTCGCCCACTTCAATTTGGCGCGAGAACGGAAAACGCGTCGTTACCGTTGCCGCCGACGTGAACTTGCCGGAAATTTCCGCAACCGAGGCCAACAGGATTCTGGCGGACGAGATTCTCGCCGAACTCGCCGAGACGAACCCCGAACTGACTTATGAATACGGCGGAGTTCAGGTGCAACAGGTGGAATCGCTCAGTTCGCTATACCGCGGTTTCGCCATAGCCATGTTGCTGATTTATTCATTGCTCGCGATCCCGTTGCGCTCTTACGGAAAGCCCTTCATCATCATGTCGATCATTCCATTCGGTCTGATCGGCGTGATACTCGGACATTGGATGCTGGGAGTTCCCATTGGCGCATCCACAATCATGGGCGTTCTCGGCCTGAGCGGGGTGCTTGTCAACGATTCGCTGGTGATGGTGGACTTGATAAGTCAACGCATCCGGGAAGGCATGCCGCTGCGGAAGGCGGTTATAGACGGCGCCAAAGGGCGATTCCGTCCGATCCTGCTGACATCCGTGACCACGTTCCTGGGATTTACCCCTCTGATATTCGAGACTTCGATACAGGCTCAGTTTTTCCTGCCTTTTGCGGCCTCTCTCGGGATCGGCATTCTCGTTGCGACCGGTATCCTGATGTTGCTGGTTCCGGCGATCACGATATTGCAACTTGGCTTTTTCGCGCCGCGCTGGATGGATGCTAGCTTGAAATCCTGAGCATCTCATGCGCCAAGCAAAGAGGTATTGGACCGAACGCAAGTACATAGCCTATGGGTCGGGCTATCTTCATGATTCCTGGCGAGAGCGGTCTGCGGCTTATCCATTCAACGGCAGCTGTCAGCATGGCCAGTCCATCGACTATGGGTCCGGGCAAAAGGTTGATGATTCCGAATCCAAGCGAGAACAGAGCGAAAAGTTTCAGGTAATCGCCGGCGTCTAGGTTCGCGCCGTCAAGACCCAGTTGGGTCAACTGCAAGCCGCCGCCGAAATTCAATACACTCATGCTGCCAAACAGCATCTTGAAGCCCGACATCGCCGTCGACCAGAACATTCGCACCGTATCGGCGAGAGCGCCGCTCACGCCGGCGAATACCTGTCCGGCTCCTTGATCCGTATCCCGCGCCGCTACTCCCAGGTATTGAAACATGTCGATCCAGGCGACATCCGATTGCCATTGCGTTATGGACAGCTCGTACCGATGAGATTCACCGTCCCGCAGTACGTCAAAAGTTACGGAGCCCGTGTCGCCGACCCTGTCAATCATCCGCATGCCGACATCCGACCACGTATCCGTAGCTATGCCATCGACCTGGACGATCATGTCTCCTTCCCGCATGCCGGCCGCGAATCCGTGGCCTCCGATGTCCACCGAATCAACCAATGCGGGCGCCGGAGTATGAAATCCCACGTAAGCGACCGCGAGCAGCACAAAGGTAAACAAGAAGTTGGAAGCGGGTCCGGCGGACGATACCAGCAGTCTGTCGAACGCGGGCGCGGGTTCCCACTCCCCGGCTTTCAATCGCATGGAAGCGGACGGGAACAAGCCAAAGAAGAATTCCGTGCCATGCCGATCGGTCCAGGATGCGATTCTTGGCCCGACCCCCACATACATCCGAGAGACTTTCATCCCCACCCGCCGCGCCACGTAGAAATGGCCAAACTCGTGAGCGTAGTTGAACACCACCGCCGAAATTATTAAAACTATTAAAACACTCATCGCTACCCCACCTCCTCATTCCGAATGATTGCTAAAGCGCATCTGTTTTGAAAATCCAATGCCGTCAACATACCGCTCCGCAATAAAACTTTCAATGCCTGGATTTGAGTGAAAACTTGAGGCTGGCGCGCGGAGCGTTAGTTGGAAAAGGATTTAACTTAAGCTTGTAGTCTTGGGGAGTCAGTTCAAGGTTGAAGTAGTGCAGGATCATAAGCACATTGATGGCGATTTGCATCTCTGCCCAGCGCTGTCCAAGGCATTTGTGGGTGCCAAGACCGAAAAGACCCCAAGCGCCGGACTTCTTGCTCTCTTCTCGATCCGGCAAATACCGGTCAATATCGAACTGCAGCGGATCTGGATAATTTTCCGCCATGTAGTGCGGAGCCGTGGACGCGATCAGTACTCTTTGACCGACACCGATTTCGTAACCCTCCACTACACAGGTGTTGACTACATCACGCAATTGCAACGGTACAGCCGGATACAACCGGAGCGTTTCCATGATCGCCCTGTGCGTCACATCGATTTTTTCCATCGACAGATCTTCCGGGCCGGGGTCTCCGTCCGCAAAAAGGACATCCGCTTCCATCTGCACTCGCTTGTATATCTCCGGTCTTGTCACCAGGTTGTACAGAATGAACGCCAGACCATTGGCCATGTATATTGCGGTGATCAGAGGCATAACCAAGGCGAACATCATGTCGACTTCGGGAAAGAACTGAGGGTCGGAGCGATGCAGTGCTATCAAGTCGTCCACAAGATCCCGAGGTCCATGACGCCGTTGCGTAGATGAGTGCGCGGTATAAATTTTCGTGTACAACTTGTCAATTCGACGACGGATGCGACGCATGCCAGGTGTATGCAGCATAAACTCGGGCAAGGTTTTCTGCACATGAGTCAAAAGCGCTCGATCCTTGTATTTCAATAAATCCTGCATGATTTCCGATGTGTCTATACCCACCGAAAGTTGCGAAGTCTGGCCCGACATCAATTTTCTCAACGCGAGCAGGGCCGGTATGGTTTCTCCTGCCTTCCAGGTATCGAGGGAGGATCGGATTTCTGAATACAACTCATCGAGTCTTTCATACAGATGGGCGCGGGAAAGCGCATGCCTCTGAGCCTTCCGCATTCGATAATGTTCTGCCCCGTCCATGCCAGGAAGCGTTCGAGACGCGTTAAATACTTTCTCAAGCTTTTCAATATAACCCTTGGTGCTCAAGTGCAAGCGGCCATGACGATTAACCCATACATTGGCTTTGTTTCCGGCCAAGCAAACGATTGGTTTGTAAAATGGAACCTTAACTTGAAATACCGGGCCGTATTCCGCATAAAGATCGGCGAACATTCTCGGAACATTCAGTTCCGAAAAGGATTCTTTAGTAAGTAATTTCGTAATCTTTATCTTAGGTATTGGCTTAGTGACCTGTTTGGCAAGAGACAATTGCAGAGAACTTTCCGTTACCGCGGTCGCGACCGATCTCGTAACGAGATCCATATTTCCTATAAAGTCAATCCGTTCGCGAACGGATTGATACTCATCGGGCCCCAGCAGGAACCGGAATGTGCCACATGCATTGGCGAGACCAATGAGAAGTACGTCACGCGGATCAGGTATGACGGCGCTGTCCATAACGATATCGACTATGTGTTGTCTAACAAAAGCCTTGGATTTCTTGTCGAGAGTAGTTTGGCCCGAACCCAATTTTCTTCGTGATAGAGACCAGAAGCCGCCTGAATGTCTGGTGAGTATTTCTCTCTTTACAAGTCGATCCAGGGTAGCGTCAAGCATGTCATCGGCGTTTGACGCACTTTTTTCGATCCAATATTGCACGGTGTTCGATTCCGATGAAGCAGCGATCTGCGCCAGCAAGGGATCGAGCAACTCGTCGCCGGTTGGTTTTGAATCGAGCAGCTTCATCTGCTCAATATCCATGTCGATCTTCCGTTCCAGCGCAAGGTCCGCTAGCAAGGCTCCAACCAGGGCACAGGACAGATTCCAGCCGGAAACCTGCTCCATGTAGCCGCTTTCTTCGCTAAGCAGCAAGAGTACGAGTTCCTCTATCAGTCTCATTTAATCTCACTCCCGGAGTTCGGTTTCCATTGGAGAGAATACCGTTATTCGGTTCAGCATCGCAATTAGTGCGGATGCGTTGCTCCGCGTTCTCTTCCCGGATTTTCAGTCTCGGGATGGAACTGCCGGCAATACCGGCGGTACAGCCCGATTTCGCCGTCGGACCGGCTCAAGACGGGTGGCGTCCTGTAGCGCTTGCGGCTCCAGATTTTCTCGTCCTGCGCCACATCGAGCTTCTGGTTGGTGAGCATGAACTGGTTGATCACCGGCGCGCGCCAGCGCGGCGGCAGAAAACGCAAGCCCATAAAAAATCGTTTCGGCCTGCGCAGTTCGCGCACCTGGCAGGCAAGCGTAAGGTAGATTTCCCTGCCGTCGATGGGAGTGGCAAGCACCCACAGGCGCAGGTCCATTTCAATCGTGTTTTCCCGCACTTCAACGAAGGAGTAACCCACGCCATGGACGTGCGTCACAGCGTCGACGTCGTTCATCATTTTCCAGATGTTGGCGATCCGGCGATTCCGCGTGAAATGAAATTTGCTGAGCAGATACGCGCCGTCGACTTCCACCTCGCCGTTCGGATAGACATTGTCGTAGCCGTGAACATGGCGCAGATGGGCGATATCGACCGAGTTCTCGGTGGTTTCCTGCGGGTGCCCCCGGAAGCGGAAGCGCCGGTAGCCGATACCGCACCATTCCGGGCTCTGGGTCACATCCGGCAGACGCCATTGCGGCGGTCTGCCTTTGTGCCCCCACCAGGCGAAGATCATGCCGGCGATCTCCCGGATCTCGTACAACTTCAGCCGCGCATTGGGCGGAGGCGGGGCGAACGGCGTCGCCACGCATTTTCCCGAAGCGTCGAACTCGAAGCCGTGGAAGGGACAAACCAGGCAACCGTCGCGCACCTTGCCGCCGGCCCTGGGGCCGAGATGAGAACCGAGATGCGGACAAAAGGCATCGGCGACGCAGATGTTCCCGTCGGCATCGCACCAGATGACGATTTCCTCGCCCATCCAGGTGCGTTCGATCAGTTTTTCGGCCATTACGGTCTTGCGGTCGGCCAGGAAATACCAGCCTTCGGGAAACGGCGGCAGTTTTGTGTCGTATTTCAAAATCGCGATTCCGTGTCGCCGCTCAGGCTGCGCACGAAGCTGTATTTCGTAAACGCTTGCCTTCACCCATGTCGAGCCGTTCAGGCTTTCAAAATGCGCTTGCGATCGGCTTCGCCGCACAGCCTTCACCCAAACAGCTTCCGATACGTCTGCGCAAAATAGCGCATCTCATCCGGTTTCGCCATGCTCAGCCGCATCCAGTCGGTGAATGGCGGGAACGGTCTTCCGACCTGGATGTTCTCCGCCAGGAAACGGGCCTGGACTTCCCCGATCGGATGCCCGGTTTCGATGAAGCTGAAATTGGCGTTGGATTTGATGTAGTTGATTCCGGTCGAATCCAGATAGTTCTCGACGATGTCCAGTGACTCGCGCGCGGTTCGCAACACGAAATTCGCATGTTCCTCATCCTGGTAACTGGCCTCGGCGGCGCGCACACCGATGATGTTCTGCAAACCCGTTTGCCGGTTGGTGATTTCCCGGGCGAGTTCGGGGTGGGAAAAGGCGAAACCCACGCGCAGCCCGGCAAGGCCGTGAATCTTGGAGGCGGTGCGGGTGATGATCAGGTTTCGCTGGCCGTTGCGGACCAAGCCCATCATCGTGCTGTAGTCGGGATTGTCCACGAATTCGTGATAGGCCTCGTCGAGGAAGATCATGCGGTCCCGGGCGATTTCGAGAATGAAATCCCGCAGCGCGTTCTTTTCGATGACATTGGGAATCGGATTGTTGGGATTGCATAAATAGACCAGCCTGGTGTCGGCGCGGATGGCGCTCGCCATGGCTTCCAGGTCGGTTTTCATGTCGCCGTCCACGGGTACGCGGATCACCTCGGTGCCGTTGGCTTCGGCGTAAGCCGGCAGATCCTCGAACGTGGGATGGGGAATGACGATCGAGCCGCCGCGCATGCCCGCGAGCAGACCGCCCACTTTCAGCAGTTCCGCCGAACCCGCGCCGAGGCTGATGTGGTCGACGCCGATATCCTGTTGCCTGCTGATCAGTGCCGGCAGGGGGTTGCCGTAGAAGGAATACAGATTGGCCTCGTCGATCGCGTTATAGATCGCGCGCAAGGCGACCCGCGACGGGCCCCAGGGATTCTCGTTCGAACTCATGCGGATGATGTAGTCCGGCTTTGGGATTACATCTTGCGCATGGGCGCTTCGAATCAATTCGAGGCCGGGCAGGAATCCTCCGCCGCCCGGAATCGATTGCAAGGCGCCTGTGGCGAACAGCGCCGAGCCGCCGAGCAATAGTTGTCTTCTGCTTACTTTGCCTGTCATGAAACTTGCCTCTTGTCAGCGACCGCCACGGGCCGCGATGCCCTGGACCTCATCGAGCACACGCAACAACAGGTTGCCGCTCCAGAACATTTCGATTTCTTCCCCGTCATAGCCGCGCTTGACGAGTTCCAAGGTGACGTTGAAGGTTTCGGAAGCGTCGCTCCAACCTTCGATGCTTCCGCCCTCGTCGAAATCCGAACTGATGCCGACATGTTCAATGCCGATCAAGTCTACCATGTAGTAGACATGACCAACCAAGTCGGCGATTGTCGCCGGTCGAGTTCGGAAATTTTCCGAAAAAATTGCCAACCTTACCCCATTCGACCAAGTTAAAGAGACAGCCCGATAGAAAATCACCGTGGCCACGACTGCGATTGACACATTGCGCTTCGCTCGCAAGCTGATGAAAGCGGGATTGTCCGATGAACAAGCCGAGGCAATGGCTGCCGCACTGGGTGAAGAACTCGCCGAACACTTGGCTGCCAAGTCCGATTCGCAGATTTTTTGATCCGATATGCGGCTTTTGAAATGGATGATTGGATTCGACTTGGGATTTTCGGCGACAATCCTGTTGCGCTTGCCGGATTTCATTTGATGGGCGACCCCCCGTCGGGCGCGGGGTGAAAAAATCTTGCGTATAATCCGGGTTTTGTCCTGCGGGTAGTATCGTAATGAGCTTCGCGATGCGGTATCGAATTTTCCGGATTATCGTTTCTTTTCTTTTGCTGGCCATCGTCAGCCAGGCCTTCGCGGAGGGGGGACGCACGCCGACCTATGCCAGGAACGGCATGGTCAGCAGCGCGTCCCGCCTGGCTTCCGAAGTCGGCGTGGAAACGCTCAGAAACGGCGGCAACGCCGTTGACGCGGCCATCGCCACGGCATTCGCCCTGGCGGTCACCTGGCCGAGCGCGGGCAATATCGGCGGCGGCGGCTTTCTGGTCTATCACGGCGGCGACGGCCACGCCACGGCCTTCGATTTCCGCGAGAAGGCCCCCCTGGCCGCAACGGAACAGATGTATCTCGGCGTCGATGGCCGGGTCGTCAACAACTCCAATCATTTCGGACCGCTGGCGGTGGGCGTGCCCGGTACCGTAGCCGGACTCTGGAAAGCGCATCAGGAACTCGGCAGCCTGCCCTGGGCCGATCTTGTCGCGCCCGCCGTGGCGCTCGCACGAGAAGGCATTCCAATCACATACACGCTGCAACGCAGTTTCGCCGGCAATCAGGGTCGCTTCCGGCAATATCCTTCGAGCGCGGCGGTGTTCTTCAAGCCGGATGGCTCGCTTTACGAACTCGGCGATACGTGGGTGCAACCCGATCTGGCGGCGACGCTGGAGCTGATCCGCGATAATGGCAAGGACGGCTTCTATGCGGGCGAGAACGCCATGCGGCTCGCGCAGTTCATGGCCGATATCGGCGGCGTGATCACCGAAGAGGACTTGGCCCTTTACGAAGCCGTCGAGCGCGAACCCATCCGCGGCAGTTATCGCGGTTATGAAATCGTCAGCATGCCGCCGCCGAGTTCGGGCGGAGTGGTGCTCGTGGAAATGCTCAACATTCTTGAAGGATACGATCTCGCGGCAATGGGTCATAACTCGGCCGCGTATCTGCATGTCCTGACCGAAACAATGCGCCGGGCCTACGCCGACCGCGCGGAACATCTCGGCGACCCGGACTTCAACGAAGGCATGCCGCTGGACCGGCTCACTTCGAAGGAATACGCCGAAGAATTGCGCGGCACAATTGATCCCGAGCGCGCCTCGAACAGCGATCCCGAACTTTTCGCCCAGGCTTACGAAAGCGAGGAGACCACGCATTTCTCCGTGGTCGACAAGGACGGCAACATGGTCAGCCTGACCTATACGCTGGAATTCGGTTACGGCTCGGCCATCGTCGTCGAAGGCGGCGGTTATCTGCTCAATAATGAAATGGGCGATTTCAACGCCGTTCCCGGCGTCACCGACGCCAACGGCCTGATCGGCACGCCGCCGAATCTGATCCGTCCCGGAAAGCGGCCGCTTTCGAGCATGACGCCGACCATTGTCGCGCAGGACGGCCAGCCGGTTTTCGCGGTCGGCAGTCCGGGCGGGAAGACCATCATCAATACCGTCCTGCAATTGATCCTGAACATCGTGGATCACGATTACAACATCGCCGAATCGGTCGAAGCGCCGCGTATCCATCACCAATGGCTGCCCGATGTAACGAGCATGGAGCCGAACGCCTTGTCGGCGGACACGATCCGGTTATACGAAGCCATGGGCCACAGCCTCATGTCCCGCGGCAGCCAGGGAGCGGCCATGGGGGTTTATCATGACCGCGAAGCCGGCCTGTTTCTCGGCGCTTCCGATTCGCGCCGGGGGGATGGCGCCGCGGTGGGTTATTAGGGCCGGCAAGCCATTCCCCCACCGGCGCGGCAGCGGGCTGGCGCCCTTGCCTTGCCGACTCCCCCAAAGGGGGAGTAGCCGCACTTTGAGCCGCACGGAATACTCCCCCTTTGGGGGAGTCAAATCCGCGTAGCGGATTTGGTGGGGGCGAGCAGTTCACGGACAATTGCCACATCGAGGTTTGCCGTATGAACACCGGTGTTTTACAGCGGCGCTTGAATCGGGAAATAAGAGGCCAGGTCTGGTTCGACGCCTTCAATCGCGGGCGTTATAGCACCGACGCTTCGATCTACCAGATCATGCCCGTCGGCGTGACCGTACCCGCCGACGAGGAAGACGCCACGGCCGCGCTCGCCATCGCCGGGGAAGAAGGCGTACCAGTGTTGCCGCGGGGCGCGGGCACGTCCCAGAACGGACAGGCCATCGGCGAAGCACTGATCCTCGACTGCACCCGCCATCTGAACAATGTCATCGATTTCGACGCCGGGGCGCGCACGGTCTGCGTGCAGCCCGGCATCGTGCTCGAACAACTCAATCGCTATCTCAAGCCCCATGGGTTGTTCTATCCGGTCGACGTGTCCACCGCCAATCGCGCCACCATTGGCGGCATGACCGGCAACAACAGTTGCGGCGCGCGTTCGATCCGCTATGGCAACATGGTGCATAACGTGCGTTCGGTCGAAGCTTTGCTCGCGGGCGGCGTCAAGGCCCATTTCCGCCGGGTTGATTCGGGAAACGGCGACATGCCGCCTGAACTCGTGGAAAACCTGCTTGACCTCGGCGACAGTGAGGCCGATGAAATCCGGCGCCGCTTTCCCAAATTGCTGCGCCGCGTCGGCGGCTACAATATTGACGAACTGACCCTGGACCGGCCCAACCTGGCGCGGCTGCTCGTAGGTTCGGAAGGCACCCTGGGTTTCTTCCGGCGGATACATCTCGACCTGCAGCCGATTCCCCGGCACAAGGTGCTCGGAATCTGCCATTTCGCCCGCTTCTACGACGCCATGGACAGCGTGCGCCATATCGTCGAACTCAATCCCGCCGCCGTCGAATTGATGGACCGCACCATGATCGAACTGGCCCGGGAAATCCCGCTGTTCGCGCCTACCGTCGCCCGATTCGTGAAAGGCGAACCCGACGCCCTGTTACTGGTCGAGTTCGCCGGCGACGATCACGGCGGGCAATTGAACTCATTGCGGCAACTCGTGGAATTGATGGAATCGCAATCTGAAAACCAGCGACAACCGTCGTCCGTGGTCGAAGCTATAGATCCTTCGTTCCAGCAGGCGGTCTGGGAAGTGAGGGCTTCGGGACTGAACATCATGATGTCGATGAAAGGCGACGCCAAGCCGGTTTCCTTCATCGAAGACTGCGCCGTGGCGCTGGAGGACCTGGCGGAGTACACCGCGCGCCTGAGCGAAGTGTTCGCGCGCCATGGCGCAACGGGAACCTTTTACGCCCATGCCTCGGTCGGATGCCTGCATGTACGCCCCGTGCTCGACATGAAACAGGCGGGAGGAGCGAAGGCGATGCGTTCCATTGCCGAAGAGGCGCTGGAAATGGTGCGCGAATACAAGGGCTCCCATTCCGGCGAACATGGCGACGGCATCTCGCGCTCGGAATTTCACGAGCCCATGTTAGGCCGCCGCATGGTCGAGAACTTCGAACAGGTGAAACGCTGGTTCGATCCGGACAATGTCTTCAATCCCGGCAAGATCGTCAATCCGCATCGCTTCGACGACCGCTCGATCATGCGCTATCCCCCTGATTACCAATGCGAGCCGGTCGAAACCGCGCTCGACTGGTCCGCCTGGCAGGGCTACGACCGCGCCCTCGAGATGTGCAACAACAATGGCGCCTGCCGCAAGGCGGCGTCATGTGTCCTTCCTTCCGCGTTACGGGCGAGGAGGTTCATCTCACCCGGGGCCGCGCCAACAGTCTGCGGCTGGCCTTGAGCGGAGCCGCCGGCGCCGAAGCGCTGCGGTCGCAGGAGTTGTACGAAACCATGGCCTTGTGCGTGGGTTGCAAGGCCTGCCGGCGCGAATGCCCTACCGGGGTCGACATGGCGCGGATGAAGATCGAGTTTTTGCATCAGTATCGCCGCGCCCAGATTTCAGGAGAGCGTTCAGGCGTACGGATCGGCCTGCGCGACCGGCTGTTTGCCTGGCTGCCGCGATATGCCCATCGCCTCGGCCCGCTCGGCTTGCTGCTGAATCTGCGTGACCGTCTTCCCGGCCTGGCATTGCTGTCGCAATGGTTGTTCGGTCTCAGCGCGAAGCGCCCGCTGCCGCGCTGGCGGCGGGACCGGTTTCAGCCCGCCGACGCCGCGGGCGAGGGCAGGGAAGTCGTATTGCTCGTCGACACATTCAATAGCTGCTTCGAAAGCGAGAACGCCAGGGCGGCGCAGAAGGTGTTGCAGGCGGCGGGTTATCGCGTGGCGGCGCCTGCGGCCGGCGATTCCCGGCCGCTATGCTGCGGCCGCACTTTCCTTAGCAGCGGCCTGGTGGACGAGGCGAAGACCGAGGCCCGGCGCATGTTCAAAGCCTTGCGGCCGTTTGTCGAACGCGGCGTGCCGATTGTCGGCCTGGAACCGTCCTGCCTGCTCAGCCTGCGCGATGAGTATCTCGTCATGGGGCTGGGCTCCGAGGCGGAGAAACTGGCCGACAGCGCCGTGTTGTTCGAAGAATTCCTCGCCGCGGAACACGAAGCCGGCCGACTTGCGTTGAAGCTGAAACCGCTCGCGCAGAAGCTGGCGCTGGTGCACGGCCATTGCCACCAGAAATCCTTCGCCGTCATGCCCGCGCTGAACAAGACGCTGGCGCTGGTGCCGGAGCTCGAAATCGAGGTGATCGATTCGTCCTGTTGCGGCATGGCCGGCTCCTTCGGCTACGAGGCCGAACATTACCGCTACTCGATGGATATGGCGGAATTGAGCCTGCTGCCCGCGGTGCGCGCCGCGGACGAGGACAGCCTCATCGTCGCCAACGGCGTCAGTTGCCGCGGCCAGATCGGTCACGGCGCTTCCCGCGAGGCCCTGCACGTAGCCAGGGTGCTCGAGATGGCGCTGGCCTGATCTGGTTTGGAGCGGCTAAAGAATGGATTCTTATGAAGTGAACGCTCCGAAGTACCAACCTAACTCAATTCATGGACGCGCCCGGAGGCTTCGTCGCGAACAGACCGTTGCCGAAAGGCGCTTGTGGCGTCAACTGCGGAATCGGCAACTATTGGGAGAAAAGTTTCGCAGGCAGCACCCGATAGCGCCTTATATCGTGGACTTTGTCTGCCTGTCCCGAAAGTTGATCGTCGAACTTGACGGTGGTCAGCATGCGGATCGGCGGAAGGCATACGATAAGACGAGGGATGATTATCTGCGTAGACAGGGCTTCAGGGTGCTCAGATTCTGGAACAACGATGTGTTGGGTAATCCCGATGGGGTTCTCGGCAGGATTCGGCAGGAATTGGAGGCCGCGACTCCCGGCTCTTGAATCTGTGCCTCGTTGGCCAGCCCCCACCAAAATTGCTTCGCAATTTTGACTCCCCCAAAGGGGGAGTGGTCAGAGGCTCCGATTGAACTGGTTGGACGAAGCGAACAGTTTGCGCAGGCTGCCTACTCCCCCTTTGGGGGAGTCGAAAAAACCGAGCGAAGCGAAAGTTTTTTCGGTGGGGGCAGGGCGCCTGATGCCGCTCCGTAACTATCCAGCTATAAAACAGTTTACCGGGTCACGTAGATTTCCTTTCAGGCCTGCCCCGGAATCTCATATCCAACCATGAAAAGCGCCGCCTCAAGCGACCGCAGCCGCAGATGTGGCTTAAGGCAATCAAACTTGCCTTCATCCTTCATCTCGCCCAAGATCCATGCCGCCCACACATTGCATTCCACCCACTTTCGTATCCCTGATGGCGCGTGCCTTAGCTTCTTGAATTGGATCGAGCCTGAAGATGGGTTGCGGTTCGGTCCATTAACGCCGCTTTTCCCTTCTCCCCACCTGAAGTGGAGCAGGTCGGGCACAAACCTCAGTCTCTTCTCTTCACAATACTTTTTCACAAGATAGCCCATCGCCGCGCCGACACGTCCATCGTAGATCGGGAAGCCGTCTAGCATTAGCGAATAAACTTTCGTCCATCCCGAGTTCATGTAACGTATGTTTCCCAATTGCAAAGTATCCGCAGAACTTGGTTTTAAGAACTCGGCGGACTCGTAAAAAGTGCAAAGCGCGTTATCGCCCAATTTGTTAAGCCTAGATACGTTTCCGCGAGTCACGCCACCCCACTTCAGAATACCCTTAGCCGCACAAACAAATTTACTATTGTCCTGGTTCGACACGGCACATTGAATTTGTATTCTTTGCGGTCCAAGTTCACGCTCATTTGTTTCAAAATCGCGGCCCCTAAACTCGTATTTTTCGAACGCTTCCCACAAAGAACCGCAGTTCCAGCTTTTTTTCGACCGCCTCATGCGATAACTGTGGCTAAAGGCTTCTTCTCCACTAACCCTCAACCGCATCCATTCAATAAAATCACTTACCTGCGAATCGTTCAGATACTCTTCTCGATTCATAAAACTCTTCTCTGATTACACCAGGCCCGTTACCCAGAATACCCATACAGCCGCGAAAGAAACCAGTCCGCCCATCAGCGTCGCCCCGCCGTAACTGAATACGGCGTCGGGTACGCTGAGCCGTGACAGCGAAGTGCAGACCCAGAAATAACTGCTGTTGACGTACTTGATGATGACCGAGCCGCTGGCGCCGGCGAGCATCGCCGCCTCCGGCGACAGGCCGAGATTGCCCAGCATGGGCGCGCTCAGCGAAGCCGCCGTGATCACCCCGACCGTGGTCGAGCCTGTGATCATGTTGCCGATGATGCCGATGGTGAAGGGCAGCAGAATCGCCGGCAGGCCGAAATCGGTGAACAGCGCCGCGATGTAGTCGACCGCCGGAGTGCCGCGCAGGATGGCGCTCAGCGAACCGCCGAGTCCGGTAACCACCAGGATCATCGCCGAAGTCTTCAGGGCGGCTTCGACCCAGGCGTCGCGCGATTGTTCGCGCTGTTCGGTGCTGCGGATATTGCGATAGGCGAGCCAGACGCCGATCGACAGCGCGACCACCGGCCAGCCCAGATAGCGAAAGACGCTGCGCAGGATATGGCCGTCCTCGTATACCAGCGATACCACACTCTGGGCCGCGATCAGCAGGATGGGGATCACGATCGGAGTATAGGAACTGAGCGTCGAAGGCAGATTCTCGCCGCCGTCGAGACTGCTTTCGACGCTGCCGAACTCGCCGCTCGCCGGGGTTCTCACGCGCGGTCCGCAGACGAACTTGCCCCATGCCCAGCATGCCAGCGAGCCGAACAGGCAGGCGATTCCGCCGTAGATGATGGTTTTGCCGATATCGGCGCCGACCAGCGCGGCGGCCGCAAGCGGCCCGGGCGTCGGCGGCACGATGGCATGGGTCAATTGCAGCGCGCCGACGAGCCCCGTGGACATGGCGGCGATGCCGACGTTCATGGTGCGGGCGGCGGAATGCACCAGGGGGTTGAGAATGACGTAGGCAACGTCCGAAAAGATCGCGATGCCGATGATGAAGCCGGTCAGGGTCAGCGCCAGCGGCATGCGCGCCGAGCCCACCAGGTTCACCATCGAACGGGTGATGACCTGGATGCCGCCGGTATGCTTGAGCGCTTCGGCGATGATCGAGCCGAGCACGATGACGACGCCGATCGACCCCAGCGTGGTTCCGAAGCCGCTTTCGAAAGCGTCGATGAAATTGTTCTGCTGGATGCCGGGCAAGATCCCGAACAGCATGATCGGAATCAGCAAGGCGAAGAACACGTGCCATTTCCATTTCGCGATCAGGAACAGCAGCAGAAAGATAAGCGCGCCGAACCCAAGCAGGGAAACGGCGGCGCTGGTATTGACCGCGGTGGCTGGATCCATGTTGGCCTCCTTTTGATTCTGAGTCGCCGATCCGACCCCCCGCCAAATTTGCGTTGCAAATTTGACTCCCCCGGAGGGAGGAGGAGTAGTTTAGCGCCCAAACAATAACGGCTGCTTGCCCTCTGGAAACGAGGCGGTTGCGAGAAATTCCAGCGCGGCATTGATGCCGCCCTTGCCATGGGGGACGCCGGTCAGTTCCAGTCCCATTTCCACGCCGCTCAAGGTTCCCGCGAGCATCAGGTCGTTGAAGTTGCCGAGATGCCCGATACGGAAACAGCGGCCCTTGAGTTTGCCCAGGCCGGTTCCCAGCGACATGTTGAAGCGCTCATGGATGATCTTTCGCAGCTGGTCCGCGTCATTGCCTTCGGGCAGCAAGATCGCGGTGGTGGAATTGCTGAATTCGTGTTCGTTGACGCAAACGTTTTCCAGCCCCCATGCCGCGACCGCCGCCCGCGCCGCGCCGGCATGCCGTGCATGGCGGGCGAATACGTTTTCCATGTCTTCCTCGAGCAGCATCGCGAGCGCCTCGTCGAGTCCGTAAAGCAGGGTCGTCGCCGGCGTGTAGGGGAAATAGCCCCGGCTGTTGTTGTCGAGCATGGCCTGCCAATTCCAATAGGCATTGCGTGAAGTCGAACGCCGGGCTCGGTCCAGGGCCTTGGGTCCGGCGGCGTTGAATCCGAGCCCCGGCGGCAGCATCAGGCCTTTCTGTGAGCCGCTGATGACGACATCGATGCCCCAATCGTCCATCGGCAGCGGGGCGCAGGCCAGCGAGGAGACCGCGTCCACCAGCAGCAAGGCGTCATGATTGCAGGCATCCATGGCGCCGCGCACAGCGGCGATATCGCTGGTCGCGCCGGTCGAGGTCTCGTTATGCATCGCGAGTACGGCGGCGATGCCGCTGTCCCGCCGCAGCCGGTCTTCAACGAGCTGCGGGTCGATTCCCCGGCGCCAGTCTCCTTCGACCCAAACCACTTCGAGGTCGAGCTTATGCGCGACATCTTTCCACAAGGTGGAAAAATGTCCGGTCTCGAAGGCCAGCACCTTCTCGCCGGGGGAAAGCGTATTGACCAGGGCGGCTTCCGAGGCGCCGGTTCCGGATGACGGAAACATCAGCACCGGACTTTCGGTCGCGAAGACTTTCCGCAGATTGCCGAAAATCCGCAAGGTCAGTTCGGGAAAGTCGGCGCCGCGGTGGTCGACCACCGCCCTGGCCATGGCCAGGGATATGCGCTCCGGCACATTGGTCGGCCCGGGAATCTGGAGAAAGTGTCGGCCTTGATGTTTATTCATAACAATTCGAATATTTCGGATTCCACCCCCTCCAAATTCGCTTTGCGAATTTGACTCCCTCCGAAGGGGGGAGTGGTTTGGAGCGGCCTCTCCCCACTCCCCTGTGGGGGAGTCAAATCTGCGCGGCAGATTTGGTGGGGCAAGCGGTTTCGGCTCTACTTTCAGTTTCCCGGGCTGTAGCGGCGCTCGAGATTCGCTTCTATGTCATCCCGATAGAACAGCACGTCGCGAAACTCGCCATTGGCGTACATTTCCGCCTGATCGTCGAAATGCGGCGATTGCGGGTCGCTTTGCAGGCCGCCGACGGTAATCGCCCTGGCGCGCAGGGGACTGCCGAACTCCACTACCGCGACGAAACTGTTGCCGCTGGTGCCATACATGCGCCGCGTGCCGGGATACTTGCGGCTGCCGAATGACGCCAGCGCGCCCCAGCGCCCGGAAGCGAAACCGACGGGCCAGC
>JANQSV010000414.1 GCA_028279115.1 Pseudomonadales bacterium | reverse complement strand
CCCTTCCATGTTCGCCAGCGTGAAGCGATGGATGTTCTCCAGCATCCCCAGGCAGCTTTCGATGCTTTGATCCTTGGGCGTGATGAATTCGAGCAGGGCCTCGGAGAAATCGGTGGGGATATACGGATTCTTCAGCGCCGAGCCGAGCCCGGGCGGATGCGGCCGCCGGGACATGCGGCCTTCGGGCGTCACGCGCAGGCATTCCTTTTCGATCCCGCGGCAGATCGCGGTCCATTCAGGTTGAAAAAGAGGTAGCCCGTAGCGCTTCAGGGCAGCGTCGAAACGGTCGGCCACAACGACTCCGGAAAGGGGAAACAACGGTGTAACGCGAAAGTCGCGGCATTATGGCAAAAATCGAGGGGTGGCGCGACATGGGCGAGCGCCAGACATTGACTTATCTTACTTTTGTCTTACACTAGTGGTTTGTCGGTCATCTCGGAAAATTTGCCATGCCCGAGGTTAGTCGGCTCACTACCACAGTCTCCACCAAGGGCCAGGTTATTCTGCCCAAGTCCATCCGCCAGGAGCGTCAATGGGAAGCCGGCACTCGCCTTGTCGTGGAGAATGGCCCCGAAGGCGTCCTGTTAAAGGCTGCCCCGAATTTCTCCGAAACCCGCCCGGAGCAAGTATTCGGGTGTCTCTCGTATGAGGGCGAGGCGAAGTCTATTGCCGAAATGGAGGCAGGTGTCATGGAGGAGGCAAGAAAAAGGCATGCGCGCGATTGATACGAATATCGTCATCCGTTACCTGACCGCCGATGATCCCGACCAGACCGCGAAGGCCAGGGCGGTGGTGGACGCGGGGCAGGTATTCGTAAGCACAACGGTATTGCTCGAATGTGAATGGGTATTACGAAGCGTTTACGAGTTCTCCCGCCACGAAGTCGTAGCCGCGCTTCGAGCATTTTTGGGGCTGCCGGGCGTCGCCACCGAAAACGCCGCCATTCTGGTAAGAGCTTTTGACCTCGCCGACAGCGGCATGGATTTCACAGACGCGCTGCGCCTTTCCGCTGCGAGTGAATGCGAAGTCATGTTCACATTCGACCGCCGATTCATTAAGCAGGCCGCTGACGCACCGATTGAAGTAGTCGCACCTTGAATCGCGCGGCAAAAATCGGGCTTTCAATCGAGGATACAGACATGCCTTCGAGTTATGCAGTTGGAAAGCAGTTCGAGTCCTTCATTCGCGAACAAGTCGAGACCGGACAATATGCCACCGCCAGCGAAGTCGTTCGCGATGCGCTTCGCTTGTTGAAGGACCGGCCGGAGGAACGCGAAATCGCCCTGGATGCGCTTCGGATGGAATTGAACCAGGGCCTGACGCCCGGCAAGACCATCGAAGCGGAAGAAGTGTTCGACCGCCTAAAGAGAAAGTACGGGAATCTCCGGGAAGAAGGGTCCGGATGAATCTGCGGTTTTCCCTGCAAGCTGCGGAAGTTGTCCCGCAATCCCACCGCCTTCCCACTCCGCCCCGAACTCGGGCCCGGGCTAATGGGTTCTCCGGGTGATACACCTTTCTATGAGGGCCAAAATCGCGCAATAGAGTTTTCAATTTCGGCGCGATGGTTTCATAAGACGCAAGCCTATCCCGTCCCTCAAGGCAACGGCCGATCACCCACAGCACGAGAAGCGGCTTGTGGGCGCACGTTCAGTTCCACTGGTCCAAGACGGCGAGCACTTCCCATCCCTGCCCTGCGAGCCAGTTGGCGTCCCGGCCGGCGCCCGCGCCGATGTCGCAAGCGAATCCGGGCTTTCGCCCCTTGAGATGCTTCGGCGCCCAGGCGCGATGAACCACCTCCGGGTCGTATGCGTGATATTGCTCGAACAGCGCGTCCCGGTTGTGGTTGCAATAGGAAGTGCTGCTCAGGAGATTCGCTCGTTGGTTGTTGTTCTGAATTGGCGCCATAGTGGCCTGGAAGTAAGCTTGGCAGAATCCAAGCGCTGGATCGGTGCTGTTGTATAACTACATTAATATAATTATAATTTTGCAATGTCCAGCATTCGATTTACTTGGGATGAAGCCAAGAACCAGTCCAATCAGCGTAAACACGGAATCAGTTTCGAGGCGGCGGCCCGAGTATTTTCTGATCCGCTACATCTGTCCATTCGAGACCGGCTGGAAAACGGCGAAGAGCGGTGGCAAACGCTGGGACATGTTGACGGTACGAACATGGTTGTAGTTGCACACGCCTATACCTCGGGGCTTGCATCACGAGCCCAGCGAAGAGATTCGAATCATTTCGGCTCGACTGGCAACACGAAAAGAAAGGAGGACATATGAAGAACGTTGAATACACCCTGGAAACGCTTCCCCCGTTGACCGGCGAGCAGGGAAGGGAAATCAAACGCCTCGCGGCCAGACCGGACAGTGAACTGGATACCAGCGATATTCCGGAACTCTCCGATGCTCAGCTTGCCGAAGGCGAACGCGGCGTATTCTATCGGCCAGTAAAAAAGCAAATTACCGCCCGGGTTGATGCCGATGTTTTGGCCTGGCTTAAATCTGACGGCAAGGGCTATCAGTCACGCATGAATGCAATCCTGCGGCAGGCTATGCTGAACGCAAAGTGACTTCAGCGGGCAGCTTGTTGCAAGTGTTTTTCACTTCAGTCCCCGGGGATCTTTGAGGTCCGTCAGTTTGTGGTATTGGCGGTGCAGCCAGACCTTGCGCGCGCGGTAGTGGCGCCATTCCACGCATAGTCGGGAGACGAACAGGACTATGGTCAGGTAAGCGCCCATGATCAGACTCATTACCGGCCCTGGCATACCATGAAGATACGACAAGACTCCACCGCCAACCCAGACAGCAATCAGTATGGCGATCGCTTGTCGATTGAAGTAGCCGCGGTAACGACCGGTTTTGGCGTCCCACACAACCGCCGGCAATACGATGACGCCAATGGCAAGCAGTCCAAACGAAACCAGGATTTCCTGTCCCGCCAAAAAATTTTCCATGAAATTTCCTCCGTGATCGGTTCGGTAAGTCTATTCGCTCTGGTCGGCGCGCCTGTCGATTCCCGCATCCCGGGAACGGGGCGCGCCATCCGTGGCCGCGGCGGATTTCCATGAAGCTTCCGCGTGACCGGTCAATCTGTGATACCGGCGATGCAGCCATACTTTATACATGTGGTGATAAGCGAACTCGACATACATTCGCGAGCCGGTTACCGCCATGCCGAGATACAGAAATACCTCACCGACGGTTTGCCAAGTCTCCTCTCCGGCACTGTAGCTTAAAAAACCGAAATACATGGCCGTGAAAAGCAGCACGGCCGCCGCTTTCCATTGGAAGTAACCGTAATACTGCCCGGTTTTCGAATCCCAAATGGAAATCGGTAACAGGAATATGGATATGAATACGATCATTGTCGAACCCGCCGCCACCTGTCTGAAAACTTCTTCTTCCATCGAAATCACCTTGTTTCAATCTAAAACTTACGGAAATGCAACACGCACGTCCTATCGCAAACCAGAAAACCTGCCGGAGACGGGCAAGCCCGCCTCCGACTGGTAAATCTCAAGGATACTGAGTCAAGTATCGCGAACTCCGACCTTGGCGTTCCTCAAGAACCACGGTTGTTCCTGTAGTGATCATTCGCCGCGTCGTTGAGCGCATATGTGCCGAAAGAGTACGCGCCGAACATTACTCTTGCGACTCCAGTGGTCACCGCCGCTATTCCTCCGAAAAAGCCCGAGACCGAGCCCAAGGCGAAACCGCCGATCGCACCGGGTATGCCTCCGCTGTTATAGCCGGAATAAGCGCCATAAACGCCCCCCGCGACCGCAGTGTAAGCCAACGGCGCCAAGCCGCCGTCCACCTGTTCCATCTCTTCGTACGTCAGTTCTCTCATCGATCTTCTCCTTTAACTGGGTTGAATTTGGTCTTGCAGTTAAAGCCTAGTCACGATGTCGTGAACGTGCGTAATTTCGCGTGAATTTGGTTTGAAGCGCTGCTCAAGGCGATGCTTCGCGGGGATCTTCGTGATCCGTCAGTTTGTGGTATTGGCGGTGCAGCCAGACCTTGTGTTTGTGGTGGTGTGACAATTCCACGCCCACGCGAGAAATGATTATCGCGAGAAAAAGAAAGAATCCCACGGTTGTTACTATTTCCGGCCCCGATTTCCCTTCCCGTATCGACAGGATGGCGAAAAAAAATACCACGAACAACAAGTGGCCCAAGGCCCGCTTATTGAAATATCCCCGATAGCGGCCGGAATCCGCGTCCCAGACGGCCGCAGGCAGAAACACGGTTGCGATCACCGCAATCATGGGTGATCCCAGAACCACACTTTCGGTAAATGCTTCTTCCATCGAAAGCTCCTTTGCTGAATCGCGGAAACGCTACACTTTGGAGTCGTTACCGCCGTTAAAAAAAATTGCCGGGGATGGATTGCGCCGTCCCCGGCGTGAAGTCCTGCCTGTCGCACATTAGGATTTTTTATTCATGAGTTTTGCCGGTCAGGAACCAGTCCCCTTGTCAACGCTACCGGTCGCCACCGCGCCAATCGTCCCGGTTCCGACCGAGTAGGCGCTGAACACCAACCTGGTTACACCATATGTCGCGCCGGCCACACCCGCGAAAATTGCGGTCGGGGCAGCAAATGTCGCGCCGAGTATTGCACCCTTCCAGCCACCTGTGGCGTAGCCGGCTGCCGCACCCGAAACAACGGCGAGCCCAAGCATAAATGGCGCCAAGCCGCCGTCTATCTGTTCCATCTCTTCGTACGTAAGCTCTCTCATCGATCTTCTCCTTTAACTGGGTTGAATTGGGTCTTGCAGTTAAAGCCTAGTCACGATGCTGCCAACGCGCGTAATTTCGCGCGAAAGTTTTTCGGAGCGCCGGAAGTCCCGGATTTGGCGCGCCGTCGGCTTTCGTCAAAGCGCAATTGGAGAGTAAATGGATATTCTGAATATTTCCAGAAATTGAAGGGAAATTTCTATTTTTCCCTGAATTTTCTGATTTCCCGCCTCTGCTTCTTGGTGGGGCGGCTCGCGGGGGGCCAGTGGGCGGAGCGGGATTTGCGCTCGGCGGCGAGTTCCTCCCGCAGGCGGATGCTTTCTTCGGTTTCGCGGTAGAGCAATTGCGCTTCGGGGGCTGGGCGGCGGTCGTTGCGGACGCCTTCGACGATGACGGTTCGCTCCCGATCACCCTGTTGCAGGCGAATCGTCATGCCGATCTCGACGGTCTTGCCGGGCTTGGTGCGGATGCCCTCGCAACGGACCTTGCCGCCCTCGATGGCCTGGCGGGCGATCGCCCGGGTCTTGTAAAAGCGGGCAGCCCAGAGCCACTTGTCGAGCCGCACGTTTTCTTCCGCCGATTTCGATGGTCCATTCATGCGGCATAGCTTACCTTGCTTTGCCGGCCGAGACTTGCGCCATGCAGGGCTACCAGCCAAGTCCTCCCGCCATGAGCGGCTCGCGCACGCCTTCGAAATGCTTACCGCTTCCCTCGTCCGCCTCGATGACATAGCTGACCAAGCTGGGAATGCCGGGAATGAAGTGCCTGGAGCTCCAGGGTTTCCAGAGGAAATCCGTCGCCACCAGCTTTTCGATCATGGCGCCGGTTTCGTCTTCGGACCGTTGCTGACGCGCCAGCGTGTTTCCAACGACGTTCTCCAAGGCCTCCGGGCCGAAAGAATTTCGCGCTTTCACCTCCTTGGCAATCTCAACCAGGA
The DNA here is from genome assembly GCA_028279115.1 of Pseudomonadales bacterium. Taxonomy (GTDB): domain Bacteria; phylum Pseudomonadota; class Gammaproteobacteria; order Pseudomonadales; family Pseudohongiellaceae; genus UBA9145. Next base: position 4,375 of record JANQSV010000414.1, on the reverse strand, counting down.
ATCGCCGGTCCCCGCCCTGCCATTGGGATCTTCGATTCTCGTACATGCCCTGTCGAATTGTGTTTACTTCTTCGGCGGCATTGTTGACGAGTCCGTCATCAAGAGTCGTCAGCGCGCGTTTGCTCGCCTCGACCCAAAGAGCCTCGCCCCAGGCTTGCAGAAAATACGGATAGCATTGGCTGTCGGCGACGATTCGCCGGAGTGAACCCTCATTGATCGAAATTTCTTCCCTGGCCATCGGTATGCGTATGGCGTCAGCGGCGGCTTCCGGCCCAAGTAGTCCCAAGCTGATTTTCTTGCCCCTTTCGTGAAAAGTTGCGCGGGCGCGGGACAGTACTTCGTACAGTCCCGGTGTGCCCGAGAGGATTAAAAGCAGCAATCCCCCTTCCTGCCGAACCGTCTGTACGATTTGTAGCAGGAAACCGCACAGTTTCGGGGCAAGATAGTGTGCTTCATCAAGGAGCAGAATCAACGGCCGACGCTTGGACCGTTTGACCAGCCGAGGGAAGGAGCCTGTCAGAGAGTTTCCACTGGCTAACCATTTGACGCGCAATCCCCGGGGGCCGGTCTCGATAGCATCGATATCAAAGTCTTTCGGACGCAGAAAAAGCCTCGGAATATCTTTTTTCCGCGTCAGCGCGTGGGGAGACACCCGCACAACTTCTGGTGTTCGTTTTGCGGAAAACAGACTCCGTTTCTTGCTTGCCGCCTGCGCCGCCCATTGCAGCAATACCGTCTTTCCCGCCCCTCTCGGCCCAACTATCGTAATATCGTTGACATTTTGGTCGCCGTCCGCCAGCGCCTCGACCTGTTCGGATATAATGTTTTGTTCAGCTTCCCGGCCAGCCAGATAAGGCGGAAACTGGCCGTAGCCGGGTGTAAATGGATTTTTACGCTTGGTGCTCATGGATTCGCCCTCCAACTTCATGGCAAAAAACGATCGCGGCAACAGTCTAGTGAAGTTGGGGGTGCGCCGCCTAATTTTCGGCGAAAATAGTCAGCCGAACCGGAAACCGGGAAGCAGATCGCCGAAATCCTCGACCAGGGGGAACTCGTCGTGGTCGAGCGCGGGGCGGCGGCTGTCGGGTTTGTGGATGCCGTAAACGTGGCGGATGCCTTCCTTTCTGGCGCGGCGCAGTACGGGCAACGAGTCGTCGAAAAGAATGGTTCGCGCGGGATCGAAAGGTTCCAGATCCTGCAGTTTTTCCCAGAAGCCGCGGCTTTCCTTGGACAGGCGCAACTGGTGGGCGCTGATGCAGCGATGGAAATAGGCGGCGATCTCGGCGTTGTTCATCTTGATTTCGAGACTCGCCGGATGGGCGTTGGTGATCAGCAGCATGCGCTTGCCGGTGTACCATAGCGCCCGCAGGAAAGGCTCGACGTTGGGGCGCAAGCTGATCTTGCGGGTGATCGTGCGCTTCAGTTCGGTAATTTCTAAATCGAGTTCCCGCGCCCAGTAGTCGAGGCAATACCAGTTCAGCGTGCCGTAGACTTCGTCGGTTTTCTCTTGCACCAGGTCCCGCGCGGCTTGCAGGCTGACGTCATGCCGGGCGCTGTAGGACTCGGGCACGAGCACACGCCAGAAATAATTGTCAAAATGCAGGTCGAGCAAGGTGCCGTCCATGTCGAACATGATGGTGTCGATCTCGGGCCAGAATGGAATTGAAACAGGCATGGGTACGGAATTGACGGAAATGTTGGAAATCGAAGCCATCGCGCGGCGAGCCGGCGCGGCGATCATGGAAGTGTATAACAGCGCCGACGGCCTTGCCGTGCAATACAAGGACGACGATTCGCCGCTGACCGAAGCGGACCGGCGGGCGAACGCGATCATCGAAGCCGGCCTGGCCGAACTTGAGCCGCGGCTGCCGGTCCTGTCGGAAGAATCGGCGCAGCCGGGGTACGAGACCCGGCGGCAATGGCGCCGCTACTGGCTGGTGGACCCGCTGGACGGTACGCGGGAGTTCGTCAAGCATAACGGCGAATTCACGGTCAATATCGCGCTGGTCGGCGATGGCGTCGCTGAACTTGGCGTGGTGCATGTGCCGGTCAGCGGAGTGAGCTATACGGGCGCGATCGGCCATGGCGCTTATCGACAGGATTCCGGTAGCGAGCCGATTCCGATAAGCGCCGGGGCGAAGTCCGACAATGCGCCGCTGAAGATGGTGGCGAGCCGCAGCCACCTCGATGAGCATGTGAAGCGTGTGCTGCGGCGGCTCGAAGCCGAGTACGGCGCCGTAGAAATGGTAAACATGGGCAGTTCGCTGAAGATCTGTCTGCTCGCCGAAGGCAAGGCCGACATCTACCCGCGCTTGGCGCCGACGTCCGAATGGGACACCGCCGCCGCCCATGCGGTGCTCGCGGCTGCCGGCGGCGAAGTTTTCGATACTGGTTTCCGACCGTTGCGCTACAACAAGGGAGAGGATTTGCGCAATCCCCATTTCATCGCGGTGGCTGACCCGGCGCCCGACTGGCGGGCCATACTGGCGTCGGTGCTACCGGTCGATTGATGTGAGTAGCCGTGCGCAGAATGACGAAGGGGGGGCTCTTCGCTTTGACGGAGGGTTGGTTCCGCACCATGTGAGTCGCCGGCGGACGGTGCGGGGTATAGCGGGCGTCCCCGACATGGATGTCGGGGCCGAAGCGTACAGGGATGTATTCACAGCGTCCGCTATACCCCGCACCGCCCGTCGGCGACGGGTCGAAGCCATGATTCCAGCAGATTCAGACAGGTTGCGCCTTGCAATAGTGGTTGATGAATTGCTGATGCGTGGGAAGCTGGCCGACCAGCTTCTCGACCGAACCATGGATCGAGTTCAGGAAACGGTCCAGTTCCTCCTCGCTCATCATGTTTACGATCGGGTGGTATTGCTCCGGCAGCAGTCCTTGGCCGAGCATTACCTGGATCCATGAATTCTCGCCGAACAATTCGGTCGGTATCTTGAACACGCGCCCCGCCTGCTTGAACAGCTCGATGCGATGTTTCAGCGAATCGGGGATGTCCATGGTGCGGCACTGACGCCAGAAGCGGGTGTCGGTGCGATTGGTTACGTGGTAATGCAGGATGATGAAATCGCGCACATTGTCGATCTCGAATTTCATCTGGTTGTTGAATTCCTCGACGTCCGGCGCCCGGATGCCGTCGTAAGGGAACATCTGCATCAGACGGATGATCGAACGTTGGATCAGGTGGATGCTCGTCGACTCCAGGGGTTCGATGAAGCCCGAAGACAGACCCATGGCGACGCAGTTCTTGTACCAGTGCCTGCGCCGCTGGCCGGCGTTGAAGCGGATCACGCGCGGCTCGGTGAGCACCTTGCCTTCGACGTTTTCGAGCAGCTTCCCGATCGCCTCGTCGGGGCTCCAGTGCCGGCTGCTGAAGACCACTCCATTGCCGACGCGATGCTGCAAGGGAATGCGCCATTGCCAGCCGGCTTCGCGGGCGATCGAGCGCGTGTAGGGGATCGGCTCTTCGACCGATTCGGTCTGCAAGGCGACGGCGCTGTCGCAGGGCAGCCAGTGCTTCCAGTCGTTGTAGCCGGCGTTGAGCGTCTGTTCGATCAGCAGGCCGCGAAAGCCCGTGCAATCGATGAACAGATCGCCTTCGATGACCTGCCCCGATCGCAGGCGGATCGCGGTGATGTAGCCGCTGTCCGGATCCTGCTCGACGAATTCGATCTTGCCTTCCTGCCGCGCGGCGCCGTGTTCCTCGGCGAGTCCGCGCAGGAATTTCGCATAAAGCGAAGCGTCGATGTGATAGGCGTAGTTCAGGCCCAGGCTAGGCATCACCGCGAACTTGTTCTGCACCGCGGCGGCCCATTCGTTGCAATATTCGCCGAACTCGCGGGCGATGCCCATCTTCAGGCCCTTGAGCCAGAAATGCTGGAAACCCGCCGCCCAACTGTCCTTGCCGGTCCAGCCGAAGGAATGGATGTAGTCCTCGTTTACGTCGCGCCAGCTTTCAAACTTGATGCCGAGCTTGAAGGTGCCCCGGGTCGCCTTGAGAAAGTCCTGCTCCTTGACCTTGATCAGATCGTGAAATGTGAGCAGCGTCGGAATGGTCGCTTCGCCGACGCCGACCGTGCCGATCTCTTCGGATTCCACCAGGGTGATGCTCAGGGTCTTGCCGAGCAGCCGCGACAGGGCCGCGGCGGCCATCCAGCCCGCGGTGCCGCCGCCGGCGATGACGATCTTGTGAATCTTGCGATTTTGCATTGGTTTCTCCATCGAGATCCTGCGACTACGCGCAGGATGACATTGCCACCCCCGTCATTCTGCGCGAAGCGAAGCGTAGTCGCAGAATCTCCTTTTGTTAACCGTGGCGTAAATCAATTGTTCAACCGGTTAAGCAGGTTGGCCTTCAATTGCCTGGCCC
>JANQSV010000403.1 GCA_028279115.1 Pseudomonadales bacterium | reverse complement strand
CGACCAGATCGGGCCGGTCCCGGTAGCGAATATTCGCGCTTACCGCCGCCAGGCGCACGCCCGGAACGGTTCTGACGGGCTCCGGCGGCGAGCCGCCGTCAGCGGATGCGGCCACAACAGACTTTGTATTTCTTGCCGGAACCGCACGGGCAAGGTGCGTTGCGTCCCACCTTCGGCACTTCCCGGATAAAAGGCTGCGGCCGCAATTGTCCAGGCGCATGTGCCGGCTGCCCGGGTGGCGGCGCCTGTCCCGCCCCTGCCCGTCCTGACGGCGGCGAAGTCGGCGCTTGCCGGGCAGCCGCGCCACCGAGCGCGGATACGCTTTGATGCTGGAAATTCATGCGTTCCCGCGCCGCTTCCTGCTGTCGCCGCCGCTCGATGGCCGCCGCCTCGTCTTCCTGGCGGATGTTCACCTGGCTCAGCATCTTGACCACTTCGAACTGAAAATTCGACAGCAGATCCTGAAACAGGGCGAAGGCTTCGCGCTTGTATTCCTGGCGGGGATTCCGGCCGCCGTAACTGCGCAGGAAGATGCCCTGACGGAGATGATCCATGGTGGCCAGGTGCTCCTTCCACAAGGTGTCGAGAATCTGCAGCATGATCTGCTTCTCGAACAAACGCATCTTTTCGCCCACGACGGAACACTTGGCGATGTATTCCTCCGTCAGGACCGAGGTTATCTTTTCCTTGAGCAAGTGTTCATGGAGCGATTCGTCTTCGTCCAGCCATTCGCCGACCGGCAGCTTCGAGCGGAATTCGGCTTCGATGGACTGCTCCAGGCCCTCCAGGTCCCATTGTTCCGGGACGCTTTGCGGCGGGATGAAGCGGTCGACAATCTGGGAGGTCACCTCGTCCCGCATACCGTCGAGCATCTCGGTGACATCCTCGTTGCTCATCAATTCATTGCGCTGGCGATAGATGATCGCGCGCTGGTCGTTGGCGACATTGTCATACTCAAGCAATTGCTTTCTTATGTCGAAGTTGCGGCCTTCCACTTTGCGCTGGGCCTTTTCGATCGAACGCGTGACCATGCCGGCCTCGATCGCTTCGCCGCGTTGCATGCCGAGCCGGCGCATGAAGTTCTTTACGCCCTCACCGGCGAAAATCCGCATCAGATCGTCTTCCATCGACAGGTAGAAACGCGAATGGCCCGGGTCGCCCTGGCGCCCGGCGCGTCCGCGGAGCTGATTGTCGATGCGGCGTGATTCGTGACGTTCGGTGCCGACGATGTGCAATCCGCCGGCCTCAACCACCTGGTCGTGCCGTTTCCGCCAATCGTCCTTTATCTGTCGGATTCGCGCCTCGTCCGGCGCCTCCAGCGCTTCGACTTCGGCCTCCCACTTGCCGCCGAGCACGATGTCGGTGCCGCGGCCCGCCATATTGGTGGCGATGGTCACTGCGCCGGGGCGACCGGCCTGAGCGATGATATGCGCTTCCTTTTCATGAAACTTGGCATTGAGCACTTCGTGCCCGATGCCGTTCTTTTTCAGAAAGTTCGAAAGCAGTTCCGAATTCTCGATCGAGGCAGTGCCCACGAGCACCGGCGCGCCCTTGCCGCTGATCTCGGTGATGTCCGCGACAACGGCTTCGAACTTCTCCTCCATGGTCAGATAGATCAGGTCGTTGTCGTCGATACGGATCATCGGCACGTTGGTCGGAATGACGACGACATCGAGCCCGTAAATCTGGTTGAATTCGAAGGCTTCCGTGTCCGCCGTGCCGGTCATGCCGGCAAGCTTGCGATAGATGCGGAAGTAGTTCTGAAAGGTGGTGGAAGCCAGGGTCTGGCTTTCGCTCTGGATCGGCAATCTTTCCTTGGCTTCCAGCGCCTGGTGCAGGCCCTCGGAAAGGCGTCGGCCCTCCATGGTGCGGCCGGTATGTTCATCGATCAATACGATGCGCTGGTCCTGCACGATGTATTGCACGTCCTTCTGGAACAGATGATGCGCTTTCAGCGCGGCCTGGATGTGATGCAGCAAGGTCAGGTTGGTCGCCGCGTAAAGCGATTCGCCCGGATTCAGCAAATTGCGGGCCGTCAGCAATTCCTCGACGTAGGCATGCCCCGATTCGGTAAGTTCAACCTGCCGGGTCTTCTCGTCGACGGTGAAATGGCCGCTTTCCTCGGCAACGTAATTGCGATCCATCATTTCCAGCTTGGACTTTTCCACCCGCTTGCCGAGCTTGAGCCGCGGAATGAGCTTGTTGATGTCCTGGTAAAGCTGTGAACTGTCTTCGGCGGCGCCGGAAATGATCAGCGGGGTACGCGCCTCGTCGATGAGAATCGAGTCGACTTCGTCGACGATGGCGAAATTGAGCGGCTTCTGCATGCGGTCTTCGAGTCTGAAGGCCATGTTGTCGCGCAGGTAGTCGAAGCCGAATTCGTTGTTCGTGCCATATGTGATCGAACAGCCGTAGGCGGCCTGCTTTTCCGCCACCGTCGTGCCGGCCTTGATCACGCCCACGTCAAGTCCGAGGAATTCGTAGATCGGCCGCATCCAGTCGGCGTCGCGCTCGGCAAGATATTCGTTCACCGTGACGATATGCACGCCCTCGCCCGCAAGCGAGTTCAGATAGGCCGGCAAGGTCGCCACCAGGGTCTTGCCTTCACCGGTGCGCATCTCGGCGATCGAACCTTCGTGCAACACGATGCCGCCGATCATCTGCACATCGAAATGGCGCAACCCCAAAGTTCGCTTGCTCGCCTCGCGCACCGCCGCAAAGGCCTCGGGCAGCAGTTTCTCTAGCGATTCACCCTGTTCCAGCCGGGCGCGCAGTTCCCCGGTTCCCGCGCGAATCTCCTCGTCGGTCATGCCCCCGTATTCCGGCTCAAGCCGGTTGATCGCAGCCACGGTCTTCCGCATCCGCTTCAACTTGCGCGAATTGCTGCTGCCAAAGATCTTGCTGAACAGATTCATCTGGGACTTGTATTTGGGGTCGGCGCAAAAAAGATCAATTATAGTCCGGTACCACTTTCGATTCAGAAGAAATCTCGGTTCCGCACAACGTAAGTCACCGCCAGCCGACGGCGACGGATCGAAGCCAAAAATTCAGGCGGCGAGTACGGGTCTGACGTAGGAAATGGGGACGCTGGCTTCTTTTTCAAAGTGGACGATTTCCCAGGCGTCGTCGGTTACCTCAAGCGTCCGCAACAGCGCGTTGTTCAAGGCGTGTCCCGACTTGTAACCCTTGAACGCGCCGATCAGGCTTCGCCCGAGCAGATAGAGGTCGCCGATCGAATCGAGAATCTTGTGCTTGACGAATTCGTCTTCGTAGCGCAATCCGTCCTCGTTCAGCACCTTGTAATCGCCAACGGCAATGGCGTTGTCCATGCTCGCGCCGAGAGCGAGATTGCGATTGCGCAACTCCTCGAACTCGTGCATGAAACCGAAAGTGCGCGCGCGGGACACTTCCTTGACAAAGGAAGTGCTGGAGAAATCCACAGTGGCGGACTTGGTGTACTTGCGATAGACGGGATGATCGTAGAGCAGGGTGTAACTGACCTTGAAACCGTTGAACGGTTCGAGGCTGACCGACTTGTCGCCCTGCCGCAGACAAACCGGTTTCGTTATGCGGATAAAACTCTTGCTTGCCGGCTGTTCTTCAATGCCCGCGGACTGGATCAGAAATACGAATGGCCCAGCGCTGCCGTCCATGATCGGAATCTCGGCGGCATCGACCTCGATGACGGCGTTGTCGATGCCAAGGCCGCAAAGCGCCGACATGAGATGTTCGATGGTGGCCACGCGCACGCCGTCCTTGATCAGGGTCGTCGAAAGCGTGGTGTCGCCGACATTGCCCGCGCGGGCGGCGATCTCGACAACCGGGTCCAGATCCACCCGGCGGAATACGATACCTGAATGGACCGGCGCCGGACGCAGGTTCAAAGTGACCTTGTTGCCCGTATGCAAGCCCACGCCGGTGGCGTGAATCGAATTCTTCAGGGTTCGCTGTTTCAGCATGGGGATTGGCGCCCAGCCTCAAATTATCGAAATGCTACCAGACTATGGGCGGCTTCCCAAGATTCGGGTCAACCGCAGGGTTGCCATTTTAGCAGCATTCCCACTTGAGACCGATGGAAATGAGAAAAGTTCTCAATCCAATTCGCTGAAGTCCAGATTTCACGGTCAGTCCACATTCCAGCGCAGGAAAGCCGGAATATCCAAGTAGTCCGGATTGGCCGAACCTTCGTTGGCGGCCTTTTTCGCTTTCGCCCGATCCAGGACGACCGGTTCCGCGGCCGCGGCTTCCCTCGGCCTCTCCGTGTTCTTGCTGCGCAGGCTCCGGGATTTCTCCTGCCCCCTGACGCCCTGCCGCATACCCGCGCCGACTGCTCCGCGCATGGACGGCTGCCTTCCCGGATGTTGCGGCCGCTCGTCTCGCGGCGACTGTTCCGCTCCGGCTTCTTCAAGTTCGTCCGCCTGGAACGCCTTGCCCCACAGTCCGGTTGCGACGAGCGTGACCTGCACCTTGTCGCCGAGTTCGGGGTCGACCACCATGCCGGAAATCAGCATGTCGTCGTCAAGATCGCAGACTTCCCTGGTTACCTCGCCCACCGCGGTCAGGTCGCTGAGCGTCAGATGCTCGCCGCCGGAAACATTGATCAGGATGCCGCCGGCGCTGCTGATGTCGATATTCTCCAACAGCGGGCTGGAAATGGCCGCGCGCGCGGCGGCCCCGCCGGGATTGGCATCGTCGCGCGAGGCGATGCCGGTTCCCATCATGGCCATGCCGCGCTTCGACATGACGGTTTTCACATCGGCGAAATCGACATTGATATGGCCGGGCCTGGTTATGATGTCGGAAATGCCTTTCACCGCATCGTGCAGGACATCGTTGGCCGCCTCGAAAGCCTTGATGATGGTCGTATCAGGCGGCAGCACTTCGAGCAGTTTCGCGTTGGGCACGATGATCAGGGAATCCACATGGCGGGCGAGATCGACGACGCCTTTTTCAGCCACGGAGATGCGCTTCCGCTGCTCGAAGGGAAACGGCCGGTTGACGACGGCCACGGTCAGCACATCCATATCCCTGGCCACTTCGGCAATCACCGGCGCCGCGCCGGTGCCGGTGCCGCCGCCCATGCCGGCGGCGATGAAAACCATATCCACGCCCCGCAGGATTTCAACGATCTGTTCGCGGTCTTCGAGCGCGGCGGCGCGGCCGACTTCCGGGTCCGCTCCGGCGCCGAGACCGCGGGTGACCTTGCTGCCGAGCTGGATCTTGTTGGTTACGCTGAGGAGGCCAAGCGCCTGGGCGTCGGTGTTGGCGCAATAGTATTCGATACCGGCAACCCTGCGGTTGATCATGTGCTCCACCGCATTGCCGCCCGCTCCTCCGACGCCGATAACCTTGATCTTCGCCGCATGGATCGGACTTTCGAGAATCTCGAATGTTTCTGTTCTTTCTGCCATTGCCATACTCCTGACTGTGAAATCGCGCATAGCCCGCGCATCTCTGCCATCTGCCGCCAACCCGCGCCGGCATACTGTTGCCGGCGATTACATGAATCGCCTGAAAAACCGCCGGGCGGAGCCAAGAAAATCGGTTTTCGCCGTTTTTTCTTCTTTCTGCGAAGCCAAGCCGCCCCTTTCCTCGAAATCCTTCAATCCGTACAGCAACAATCCGACGCCCGTGGAGTAGATCGGATTGCCAGTTATATCGGCACGTCCCTTGACATTCTGAGGCGCTCCCACCCGGACGGGCTCACGACCGAAAATCTCATCGGCCAATTCCACCGCGCCAAGCATCCTGCTCGAACCTCCGGTCATGACGATGCCCGCCGCGAGCAGGTTTTTCATTCCACTGCTCACGAGCGCCTGCTGAATCAGATGAAACAATTCCTCGTACCTGGGCTCGACCACTTCGGCCAGGCTTTGCAGCTTCAAATCCCGCGGGTCGCGGTCGCCGACGCTGGGAACTTCGATGTGTGCTTCCGGATCGGTCAATTGCACCAGGGCGCAACCGTGCTTGATCTTGAGCTCGTCGGCGTTCTTCCGGGGCGTGCGCAAGGCGGTCGCGATATCGCTGGTGACCTGGTCGCCCGCGACGGGAATAACGCCGGTGTATTGCAACGCGTCCTGAGTAAAGATGGCGATATCCGTGGTGCCGCCGCCGACATCCACCAGGCATGCGCCAAGCTCCCTCTCGTCGGAGGTCAGCACCGCTTCGCTGGAAGCGAGTTGCTCCAGCACGAGTTGTTCGATTTCCAGGCCGCAGCGCCGAATGCATTTCTCGATGTCTTGCATGGCGTTCACGGCGCAAGTGACCAGATGCGCCCGGACTTCGAGCCGCATTCCCGACATGCCGAGAGGCTCTTTCACGCCGTTTTGGGAATTGACCGTGTATTCCTGGGGCACGACATGCAGAATGCGTTCGTCCGGCGGAATGGCGATGGCCCGCGCCGAATCGATTACGCGGTCGACATCGGCCCTGGTCACTTCGCCATCTCGAATCGACACCGCGCCGCTGGAATTCATGCTCTTGACGTGGCTGCCGGCAATGCCCGCATAGACCGACGTGATCTTGTAGCCGGTATCCTTTTCCGCTTCCTCGACCGCCCGCCTGATCGACAGCACGGTGGACTCGATGTCGACGACAACACCCTTTTTCATGCCGAACGAGGGATGGCTGCCCATGCCGACGACGTTCAACTCGCCCTTGTCCGAAATCTCGCCGACCAGCGCGACCACCTTGGTCGTGCCGATGTCGAGACCGACGATGATGTTGCCGTTTTTGTCCGCTGTGTCATTCATTTCCGCTATCCATATCAGCGCCGCGCCAGCCCGGCGCCGGAATCAGTTTCCCGTAATCTGATACTGAACTGGCTGCCGTAACGCAGATCCGCCACTTCATGCCGGCGCCGCTCGCGTTCCGGCTGTCGGCGGTAGAAGTCGACATAGCGTTGCAGCCGGCCGACCAGATCTTCGCTGCCCAGCACGACTTCGGTGACGCCGTTCAATTGCAGCCGCCAACTGCGCCGCGGGCTTGCGCTCAGCCCGCTCAGGCGCAAGCCGGCGGGATAAACAATCTGGTTCAATCGCTGGTATTGCCGCATTACGTCGAAATGCGAATCCGGCGGGCCGCCGAGAAGCGGCAGCGACTGGTCGATTTCGGCGATCGCCGGACCGATTATCGTGCCGCGCTGGGTAATCAACTGGTTCTCGCCCCAGCGGGCGATTACGGTTTCCTCGTTGACCCGCACGCTCAGCGTATCCGGCCAGCGCCGACCGACCGCCGCGGCTTCGACCCATTGCAGGCTTTCGACCCGCTCGCGGGCCAGATCCAGATCGAGGTCGAAAAATCCCGTTCCGGCATAAGGCGCCAATACCGTTCTGATTTCTTCCGGCAGCAAACGCCGCAACTCGCCTCCGAGTTCGATCCGGGTCAGTGGCGGATTGAGCCCCGGCGCCAGGTCGTTCCAATGCCGCCAGGTCAGCAGCGCCGCGTTTGCTGCCGAGGTCGCCACCAATAGCAGTAAAAGCATGCGCTTCATGGTCGCGGCGCCTCCGCCTCACAAGCAAGAATCTGCAGCATCAGATCGTCGTAGCTCCTGCCCAGGCGGCTGGCCGCCATGGGAATAATGCTATGGCCGGTCATCCCCGGCACCGTGTTCACTTCGAGCAGGAAGAACTCCCCTTCCCGGTCCTGCATCAGGTCCACCCTGGCCAGACCCCGGCAGCCGAGGGCGCGATAGGCGTCATGGGCCAGGTTCAGCAATTGCTTGTGCTTTTCCTCCGGGAGTTCGGGAGGGCAGATGTACTCGGTATCCTGATCCTCATATTTCGCCCGGTAATCGAAAAACTTGCGCCGGGTGCGAAGTTCGACCGCCGGCAGCTTTTCGTCCTGCAATATGCCGACGGAAAACTCCCGGCCCTGTATGTATGTCTCGGCCATTGCCGGCGAATCGAAAGCCAGCGCCGCTGAATACTGGCGCTCGAGTTCGGCGGCGTCGTGAACGATGCCGACCCCCAGGCTGGACCCGCCGGAGACCGGTTTGACCACGGCCGCACCGAGCCGGGCGATCGCCGCGTCCCAATCGGTATCGACCGCGAGCTCGATGAAGTCCGCGGTGGCGAGGCCGAGTTGCCGCCAGATGAGTTTGCTCTTGATCTTGTCCATGGCCAGCGCCGAGGCGAGCACCCCGCTGCCGCTGAAAGGCAGTCCCATTGTTTCCAGCAAGCCCTGGACCGAACCGTCTTCGCCGCCGCGGCCATGGAGCATGACGAGCACGAACTCGGCCTGTTCGGCGGCCAGCTTTTCGGCGACGTCCCGGCCCGCGTCGATCGCGGCCGCCTGCAGTCCCAGGCGTTGCAGACTGTTCCAGGCCGCATTGCCGCTGAGCAGGGAAATTTCGCGCTCGGGCGAGTCGCCGCCCATGAGCACCGCGATCCGCCCGAGTCCGCTTATGTTGTCTGGAAGTTTCCGCCTGTTCATCGTCCACTCTCTCCATTGCCGCGGGCGATATCCCTGTCCGCCAGATCCCGCGCCAGGTTTTGCGCCAAGACGCCTACATTGCCCGCACCCTGGGTGAGCACGATATCGCCGGGACGCAACAAACCGGTGAGAACCTCGCGCAACCGGTCGCCTTCGGCCACATAAACCGGATCGACCTTGCCTTGCCGCCGGATCGATCCGCATAGCGACCGCGAATCCGCGCCGGGCAAGGGCTTCTCGCCGGCGCTGTAGACTTCGAGCAGCAACAGCGCATCGACGCCGGAAAGCACGCTGACAAAGTCGTCGAACAGATCCCGCGTACGGCTGTACCGGTGAGGCTGGAAAACCATCACGAGGCGGCGACCGGGCCAACCGGCCCGCAAGGCGGCTATGGTTACTTCAAGTTCGGTCGGATGATGGCCGTAGTCGTCGATCAGGTTGACGCCGCCGCCGGGCACGGCGAATTCGCCGAGCTGCTGAAAGCGTCTGCCGACGCCGGAGAAATCCGCGATACCGCGGCGGATGCCGGCATCGGCCACGCCTTCGTCGCTGGCGACAGCCACCGCGGCGGTTGCGTTCAGGGCGTTGTGGCGCCCCGGCATCTGCAACTCCAGCGACAAGGGCTCGCGTCCATCGGGACGGCTGACTTCGAATTCGATCCGGTGCCGATCCTGCCGCAGCCGGGTAATTCGATAATCCGCCTGTTCACTGAAACCGTATGTGATCACGGGCCGCGAAATTCGCGGCAAGATCTCGCGCACGGCGGGGTCGTCGATGCATAGCACGGCCAGACCATGAAAAGGCAGGTTGTGCAGGAATTTCACGAAGTACTGTTTCAGACTCTCGAAGTCGCCGCCATAGGTGGCCATATGATCGGCCTCGATATTGGTCACTACTGCCACCAGCGGCTGCAAGTGCAGGAATGAAGCGTCGCTTTCATCGGCTTCGGCGACCAGGTAGCGGCTTTCACCCAGGCGGGCATTGCTTCCGGCGCCGTTCAATACGCCGCCGATGATGAAGGTGGGATCCAGACCGCCTTCGGCCAGCACCGAGGCCACCAGACTCGTGGTCGTGGTCTTGCCATGCGTTCCCGCGACGGCGATGGCGTGACGGTAGCGCATCAGTTCGGCCAGCATTTCCGCCCTGGGAATCAGCGGTTTGCCGGCCTGCACTGTAGCCAGCAATTCGATATTGTCGTCGGGCACGGCCGAGGAATAGACCACCACATCGGCGGCGCTGACATTGTCGGCTTCGTGCCCCGTGAATATCTTGACGCCCATGCGTTCGAGTCTTGCGGTGACCGTGGATGAACGCAGATCCGATCCGGTCACCGCATAACCCTGATTGAACAGCACTTCCGCGATGCCGCACATGCCGGCGCCGCCGATGCCGATGAAATGAATCGTCTTGATGCGGCGCATGTCGGGTGGGAACTGGCCCGAAGTGGAAGACTGCGCGGAGGATTCAGCCATCGATCACCTCCAGGCACGATCGCGCCACGCGCTGGGCCGCGTCCGGAACCGCCATATCCCGGGCGCGCCGCGCCATCTCCGCCACCCAATCCCGGTCGCCGTCGAGCCTGGTGAGAATCTCTCGCAGACGCTCGACGGAAAGATCGGCCTGTTCGACGATTACCGCTGCCTGCCGGGACGCGAGCCAGCGCGCGTTGAGCAATTGCTGCTGATCCTCGTGGTGCGGGTAAGGCACGAAAACAGCCGGCAGGCCGCAGGCGGCGATTTCAGCGACGGTGCTGGCGCCTGAGCGGCATAACACGAGATCGGCCCAGGCGTAGGCGTCGGCCATTTCACGGATGAATCCCACCAGCCGATGTGCGCCGGAGAGATCGACGTCGAGTTCGTGATAGCGCCGCATGGTGGCGGACATCGTGGCGGCGCCGCATTGATGCAACACCTCGGGCGACTGCTTGCCGGGCCAGGTCGCGATCAACTCGGGAATCAGCACATTCAGCGCCTGGGCGCCCTGGCTGCCGCCAAGCACGAGCAGACGCATGGGACCCTTGCGCGGCAAATAGCGGCGATCGCGGCCGATCTTGACGATCTCGTCGCGTACCGGATTGCCGGTGAACTCAACCCTGCCATCGGTCGGAAAAGTTCCGGGAAACGCCTCGAAAATGCGCTTCGCCCAGCGGCTGATCAGTTGATTGGAGTAGCCTGGAACCGCGTTTTGTTCGTGAATCAGAACCGGAATCCGCAACAGGCGTCCGGCAAGCGCGCCGGGTCCGGATACATAGCCGCCCATGCCCAGCAGGCAGTCGGGCCTGACCCGCCGCATTATTCGCAGCGCCTGCCAGAGCGAGCGCAACAGCATCGAGGGGGCCCGAAGGCGCTGGCGCAGGCTGCTGCCGCGCAGTCCGGCAGCGGTGATGGCGTGGAAGGGATATCTTTCTTCCTGCAACAACTTGTTTTCCATGCCCGTCCGGGTGCCGAGCCAGTGGATTCGGGCTCCCGCGCGCTGCAACTCCCGGGCGATGCAGATCGCCGGGAACACATGGCCGCCGGTTCCGGCCGCCATGATCAGCACGATCGGAGCGCGTTTCGCTGTCATGGCAGCCTCCGGCGGCGCAGGTTGCGCGGCGCGGATACGCATTCAGTTTCGTATTGAATGCGCAATAGCAGTCCGATCATCCCGCAGCAGACGATGAGACTTGCGCCGCCGTAGCTCATGAACGGCAAGGTCAGGCCCTTGGTGGGGAGCAGCCCCAGATTGACGCCGATGTTGACCATTGCCTGGCCGGCCAGCAGCAGGCCCAGCCCCCAGGCGAGATAGGCCGGGAAAAAGCGCTCGCGCAAATGCGCTTCGCGAGCTATCGAAAAGCAGCGCCAGACCAGAATGCAGAACAGCAGGACCATCAGCGCCACCCCGCCCAGGCCGAGTTCCTCGCCGATGACCGCGAGCAGGAAATCGTTGTGCGCTTCCGGCAGAAAATCGAGTTTCTGAATGCTGTTGCCGACTCCTGCGCCGAACAGCCCGCCGCGGCCGAAGGCGATCTGGGCCTGGCCGAGTTGATAGCCCGCGCCATAAATGTTCTCCGGCGCCCAGGGATCGAGAAATGCCGTGAATCGCCTCACTACATAGGGTTGGGTATACGCCAGGAAGGCAATCGAGCCCGCCGAAAGCAGCAGCAGGGACAATACTCGCCAGATTCCCGCGCCGGCCAGGAATACCATGCAGAGCGCGGTCAAGGCCAGGATCACCATGGCGCCGTGATCCGGTTCCATTTGCAGCAATGCCACCGCAATACCGACCAGGAACAGGGGCACGAGGAATCCAAGCCAGGTCGTGCCGACGCGTTCCCGATGGCGTTCGAGGTACGAAGCCAGATAGATCACCAGCAGCACCTTGGCCGGTTCGGAAGGCTGCAAGGCAAAGAAGCCGAGATCGATCCAGCGTGTCGAACCGTTGACCTCCCGGCCGATTCCCGGCAGCAGCACGATGGCGAGCATGGCGTAGGAACCAAGCAGCAAAAGCCAGCTCAGCCGATTCCAGAGGTTTATCGGCACGAGCATGAGCATGAGCATGAGCCCCACGCCGATGCCGGTAAAAATCGATTGCCGCTTGAGAAAATACAACGGGTCGCCGTAGCGGCTTGCGGCAATCTCGACCGAAGCCGAAGTCATCATCAGCAAGCCGAATGTCAGCAACAACATGGTCACCAGCAGCACGGCGCTTGGCCGCGGCCCCGAGAACTGCACCGCACCGGGGACGGTCATTGCAAACCCTCCACGCAGCGAATGAAAATTTCGCCGCGATGCTGGAAATTCTCGAACATGTCGAAGCTGGCGCAGGCCGGCGACAGCAGCACCGCATCTCCGGGCGAGGCTTGCTTCCGGGCCGTGTCTACCGCTTCATCCAGAGTATCGGCAAAGAACAACGGAATTTCCGGTTCCAGCGCGGCGGCAATCCGATCCGCGTCACGGCCTATCAGCACCGCGGCGCAAGCCGATTCGCGCATGGCGGGCGCAAGAGGGGCAAAGTCGGCGTCTTTGCCGACTCCACCGGCAATCAGCAATACCCGGCCGGCGCGGGCGGCTGCCAGGTTTCGCACGGCCGCGGCCGCGGCGCCCACATTGGTTGCCTTGGAGTCGTTGTAATAGTCCACGGCAGCGACGTTCGCC
>JANQSV010000389.1 GCA_028279115.1 Pseudomonadales bacterium | reverse complement strand
AGACGGCACTCTGGCGCTCAACGGTTTTTTTTCTGACAGGCCGTACGGTAAAGACAACCATGTCCCGGAATATCTGCTCGGTCAGGTCCCAGTGCTCGGCGGCGGTGCGCCCGCCAATATAGGCTGGCGCAAACAGGGCGGGCACTAGAACCCATGGATCCTGCACTACCTGCGCCGAATCCAGCATTTCAAGCTGCACCGGCACATAGGCCCCGGCGCCGACCCGCCTGAGCCAGCCCTGGTCTGTCCACCGGGCGAGCATCTTTGCCGCACTGTCACGTGGAATATCAAGTATTTGTACCGCATCATCGATGCGCACGACATCGCCCGCCGCCTGTATGACGGCGGCCAAACGAGCTCTTCCACGTGGCAGTTCATAAATGCTCATGGCATATGACCATAGCATAAATTCACATATTTTGTGAATTTTAAGCAGTTCAATATACTACAAAACAACTACACAAAAATGCTAAAAATTCACGATTATCGGGATTTTTTGCTAATTCGATACATTTCGAGCAGCAGGGTGCCTTGTGGCGAAAACATCTCTAACCGACGCTATGTTTTGGCGAAGGTGGTCGGGGTTGATGGTGCCGACGATTATCGACGAGATTCCGGGGGGGTCGAGCAGGAAGCGGAAGTTTTCGGCGACCGGGGGGGTTTTGTTTCGCGTGGCGGCATGTACGGCGTGGCCGCTGGCGAGGCCTTTCTTGATGAGTACGCCCTTGCCGGCCTTTTGCGCCTGTTCGATTACCGGCGCCTGGCTGGTGTCCGACCGGTTGTAGGTGAGCATGAGCACGTCGACGAGTCCAGCCGCGCGCAGGCCGCCTTCGACGGTCTTGGAACTGATGCCGGTGGCGCGCAGCAGGCCTTTGTCGCGCATTCGTTCCAGGGTTTCGAGGCAGTCCGAGTTGTCGAGAATATCGAGGTCGCTGCCGTCGGAATGGATCAGCACGAGGTCGAGACGGTCCGTGCGCAGGCTGCGCAGGCTTTGTTCGATGCTTGCGCGCACATGGCCGGCGGAAAAATCGAAGCGCGAACGGCCGCCTTCGAAGATTTCCCCGACCTTGGTGCAAAGCAGCCATTCGTCGCGGTTCGGCAATAGCCGACCGATGCGTTGTTCGCTGCCGCCATAGGCGGGTGCAGTGTCGAGCAGGTTGATTCCGGCTTCCCGGGCCAGTTCCAGCAATGCGGTGATTTGCCGGTCGGAAGGCAGTTCGAATCCCGCGGGATATTTCACTTCCCGGTTGCGGCCGAATTTCACGGTGCCGAGCCCGAGGCGGGAAACCCGCATGCCGGTCGTGCCGAGTGCGCAAAGAGGCAGCATGATTTCAGTTCCAGAAAGGCCGCGCCAGCGGCGGCGGACCGGGCAAGCCGGATGCGAGCAACTCCGGGGCGTTTTCAAGTGAAGCTGAACTCCCCGGCGGTAAAGCTGAACCCTCCGTTCGATCCGGGTTCGGGCCAACTCCGGGCGTGATTCCATCGTCGCGCAAGCTTTGCATTACCAGATCCGCCAGCGCCGGAGCGAGGGTCAACTTGGTTGGCCAAGCGACGATTATGTCCTGTTCCGCGCTGATGTGGGCATTATCCGGTCTGCGACTTCCGGGGCTTGCCGGTTCCGCTCTATTGATATCGAGGCAGCGCCAACGAAGTTCGTTCAGGCACACCTCGGGAAACAAATCGGCAAGCTGACGTTTTGCCGCGTCGATTTGCGCGGCATCGG
Source organism: Pseudomonadales bacterium (assembly GCA_028279115.1). Classification (GTDB taxonomy): domain Bacteria; phylum Pseudomonadota; class Gammaproteobacteria; order Pseudomonadales; family Pseudohongiellaceae; genus UBA9145. Next base: position 8,185 of record JANQSV010000389.1, on the reverse strand, counting down.
CGCACCTTGTTCCGGATTCGGCGAGTTCTCCACCGAGATACCAGACCGGCGCGCCGGTCGCATCGGTATGGGAAGTAATCGTCAACCGCGGCGTGGCGCTCAAACCCTCCCCAAGGACATGCATGAACATTGGCGGCAATGAAACTCCGCTGACCGAAACCATCTTCAGCGGCCTCGTCTGGCAGCGGGGGAGCAGCAAGCCCGCCTGCTCGATCAATCTCTCGTTGCCTTCGCCCGCACAGAAAATGTGGCGCCGCGCCTTGACCGTCAACGGTTCATCTGTCGTGTACACGATCAGTTCGCGGCTATTGGCGGTGGTTCGGAATTCGATACGCTTCGCCGCATCGACTGATTCATGCAATCCGATCAAGTGAATTCTGCCCCGGTGCGGCGCCGACAAGGCCTCGATCAGCGAAGAACAGTCGAGCACGAAATCAGGCAGCCGGTAGACGGCGCCGCGCCCGCGCAATATTGCGGGGATTTCATCCGGCGCGGCCGGCTCGGTCTTGCCCGCAATCGCCTTGCTGCCGAGAAAAGCCTTCATGCCCGCGCCGAGACCGGCGCCCGACCAGAGCAGGAAATGCGGGCTGAGCATCCGGCAGGCGGAAAGGTCGATCTCGCCATTGCCCTCGATACAGTCGCGCCAGCGCCGGGGCATGTCGGCGATGGCGCGGGAAGCGCCACTGATCGCGCCATGCAAGGCGAATTTGAGCCCGCCATGGATGATTCCCTGGGAATTGATCGATTGCCCGCCGCCGAGCCGGTCGCGTTCGAGCAATATCGCCTGGTAACCTTCAGCGGTCAGCCGGTTGAGCAGCCACAGTCCCGCGACGCCGCCGCCGAATATGACGATGTCAGTTGAATAGCTTGAAGGCATTCGCTAAGTTTTCCTGCCGGGGAAAGCATACCCTGGTGTGCTGTTCTGTAGATACGTTGCATTTCCGCAATTCTCGAGTGACTGCGCACTCGCCCCCACCAGAACCGCTACGCGGTTCTGACTCCCCCACAGGGAGGGTATTCGATTCCGCACCGGCAAGCGGCTTAAAACATGCAGCGAGCGATCTACAGCATCATTTTCACTCTGGCCCTGCCGCTGATCTGGATCCGCCTGCTCTGGCGCTCCCGCAAGTCGCCGGCCTATCGGCAACGCATGGGCGAACGCTTCGGCCGCGTTCGTACGCCGGACTCGTTCGACCCGGAAAGACCCGTGATCTGGCTGCATGCCGTTTCCGTCGGCGAGAGCATGGCGGCGGCGCCGCTTGTCGCGGCTTTGCAGGCCGAGAGGCCGGATCTGCAATTCGTCGTGACGACGATGACTCCAACGGGAGCGGAACGCGTGCGGCGGCAAATGGGAGCAAGTGTGATCCAGCATTATGCGCCTTACGACGCGCCCTGGATCGTGAACCGGTTCCTGGCGGCTTTCCGGCCGGAAATGCTGATCCTGATGGAAACCGAACTCTGGCCGAACACGATCCATCTGGCGCGCCGGAGAGGATTGAAAGTCCTGCTCGCGAACGGCCGTCTTTCGGAAAAATCCCGGCGTTCCTACGCCCGCGTCAAAGGCCTGACGCGGAGCATGTTGCGGCAGGTGCATACGATTTGCGCCCAGGCCGAGGAAGACGCCGCGCGATTTCGGGAACTTGGCGCCGGAGCTCCGCTTGTCACCGGCAGTCTGAAGTTCACCTTGCATGACGCGGACGGACAAACGCGTCCGCTTGCGGCCATTCAAGCCTGGAAAGGCGATCGTGAACTGATCGTCGCGGCCAGCACGCGTGAAGGTGAGGAAGCCGCGGTATTGGCAGCCTGGCGGCGTTGTCTTGAGGAATTTCCGCATACCCGACTGCTGATCGTGCCGCGCCATCCCGAGCGCTTCGATCAGGTATTCGAACTCTGCGCTGGAGCGGGTTTCGCCACGGGCCGACGCAGCCGCGCCGAAAGCCTCGAAAGTACGACCCGGATCGTCGTCGGCGATTCCATGGGTGAAATGATGGAATACTTCGCCTGCGCCGATATCGCTTTCGTCGGCGGCAGCCTGGTCGATACCGGCTGTCACAATGTCCTTGAGCCCGCGGCCCTGGGGCTGCCGGTCACCATCGGCCCATCCCGTTTCAATTTCGCCGCAATCTGTGAGCTGCTGGAGAACGCCGGCGCCTTGCGCAGCGCTGCGGATGGCGGCGAACTCGGCAATATCTGGAGTGAATTGCTCGCCGACCGGGAGGCGCGGAAGCGGATGGGCGCAGCCGGCAAGACCGTTATCGCCGCCAATCAGCAATCTCTGAAACTGACTTTGAAGGAAATCGGGCGGCTGCTGCTGTAGGGGCGAGGCATTGCCCCGCCCGCGGGGGCCAGAAAACCGACACGGCTTATTTTCGGGGCGAAGCATGCCTCGTTCCAGCCGCCGGGCACAGCCCGGCGTCGCTCGGGCTGCGCACGAAGCCGACGCTTCGTAGTCGCTTGCCCTCGCCCCTACGCCGCCAGCTCCATGGCGTTTCTGGTCAGATTCTCGACGCCGTCCGCGGTGACGCGGACATTATCCTCGATCCTCACCCCGCCATGGTCATACAAGGCGGCGACCGCATCCCAATTGATCAGTTCCGCCGCCGGAGACTCGCGGGCGGGTTCGAGCAACAGCGGAATGAAGTAACAGCCCGGCTCGACGGTAAACACCATGTTCTCCGCCAGGCCGGGGGTGGTGCGCAAGGCCGGCGAATGAGCCGGCGGCGGCGTCTGAACACCCGTGCCGTCGCGCTGCCTGCCGCCCACGTCGTGAACCTGTACGCCGAGCAGGTGCCCAACGCCATGGGGCATGAACAACTGGGGAACCCGCAACTCCCAAAGTCGCCCGGCATCGCCCCGGCAGATGTCGAGTTCAAGCAGCAAGTCCGCAAGCTTGCGCAAGGCGCTCAGATGCAGGTCCAGGTATTCCAGTCCCGGCCGCATTTCCCTCACGAGTTCCTGCTCCAGGCCGTCCATTCCCGCGGCGAGATCCTTGAATAGCGAATTTGCCGAATTCGCGGTCCAGGTCCGGGTCACATCCGAGCAATAGCCGTTCACCCGGCAGCCGGCGTCGATCAACAGCACCCGCGCCGCCCTGGCCAACTCCCGGCGCTTGTGCTGGTAGTGGAGAATCGCCGACTTCTCGTCGAGCGCGATGATAGGCGTATAAGGCAGTTCCTCTTCGAGTTGCCGGCAGGCTTCGAGGAATGCGAGATGAATGTCGAACTCGCCGCCGCCCGCGAGAAAACACGTGCGGGCCGCGTGGTGTCCGCGCAGCGCCAGCCGGTTGGCCGCCCGAATCTGTTCGGTTTCGTAAGGCGTCTTGACGGCGCGGGCAAAGTCGAGTTTGCCGACGAGTGTTTCCGGATTGCAATTTTCGGAATCCACGCCCAGGCGCCGCGCGATTTCCGGGTCGGGTCCAAGATAGGCCGTTCGACCGCCGAGCTTCGGGATTTCCCCGACTGAAGCCAGCGGCTGCAGATCGAAGGCTTCGCGCCATTGTTCATCGATGGGGAAGTCCTGCTCGTACCAATAATCCGCGGGCACGACCTGATAGTACACGGGCTTCCGCCCGGGCCGCACGAGCAGAAACTGGTTCGGTCGGTTGACCGGCAGCCAGTGACTGAAATGCCCGTAGGCCTGGAAGGAGATTTCGCGGTCGTCGGCGAAATAGCAGTCCGCCCCGCCGCTATGCAGAAGTACGCCTTCGAACCGGTCGTCAATGGCCTGCTCGTACAGATCCCGCAAATGCGCGACATGCTGCGCATAGCCGTTCGCCGAGTTCATTTCAGTCTCCAACCGCCGCCCCGAATCGGGCAGGCAAGATTATACAGCGAAGAGGAATTCATTGACGATCCTTGCCGCTGTGGTGCGGCGGACGCCAGCGCCGCGGGCAATTTTCCGATCAGAGCCAGCGGCCCGAATCAGCCACGACTGAAGCGGTTTGGGTGAGTTTGCAGTGAAGGAGTGCGATGCCGAGTTGGAAGTGGGTGAAGCCGTAGCGGATGGGTGGCAATTCGGAGGTTGGTTCGTCCGCAAGGCGCAACGCGGGCCGGAGAGGTTGGCGAGCAGCGCGGGCGCCTCATTGTGGATCACGACCCCAAGGCTCCGACGGCAAATTCCGGTAGAGATCAGCATTATTGAGTCTTGGGCCAATGCATGGGCATCTTTGCCGCGTGCTCGATCAACGGAAGAAAGACTTGTTTTCTGGCCTCACCGGATTCACGATGTCCGCATGCCTGCTGATGTCGTCGCTTGGCGCCGCCGGCCATGCTTCCAGCACTGATGACTCTAGAACAGCCTGTATCAATTCCTCATTGCCGCCAATATACGTGGTGTTCAAATCAACCTCAGCCGTGACCCACCAACTGAGACTACTGCACCATATCAAATTTGCTGTCTGGTCCCCGCCAACAAAAAACTGCGTATCCATCATGGATAAAGGCGCCTGAAAAAGATCCCATTGTCTGGCACCTGTGTCAATGAACACAGGTGCGGGAACACTTCTCCGATAGAGTGCCCCATAACCTCGCCAGACACCCATCCAGCACTTATCGGATGGAGAATGGCGCATTAGAATTTCGCGCAGAGGATGGCTTACTTCCAAGGGCAGGGTGCCTTCTTCAGGAGGCTCTATAGCGACACCATCCATGGATGGCGCGGAAATATTTTCCCATTGCATCAACGCGTGGGGCATATTTCCGGTATATTTGGCCATATCCTCCCAACGGATAGCCACCAGCTGTTCTGGCTCCACCCGTCTGGCGGAGTGGAAAATCCTGGCGTAATGTTTGAAGCCTTCCGGCATGATCGAAGCCACGCAACCCGCATTAAATGGGGCGAAGCGCTCGAAACCAAGTTTGTTGGTTTGAATGTTGTGAATAGAAACTAGCATTCCACCCACACCATACGAGAAGATTGGTAACGAGTACGAGTCAGATAATAACTTCTCCTGGCCATGAACCATCCAGTCAATGATCCGAAGACTTCAAGTTTAAACATGGTTCGGTAGAATCCATCTGTGCATGCTGCAACTGCGACCAATTCATGCTGAGCAAAAGATATGGGGTCTCCTGTTTTAGACTCGTCGTCAGGTTTCCCCACTCTAACCCAGAATACAAATCTTCAAAATTCCACTGGCTGCTGAAGATAGACTTCCGCAAAATAGGTAATTTCTTGGGGTGGCCCTCACGTCTCTCTCGGAAGCATATGAAAAATTCGCAAACATCGCGGCAATGGTAGGTAGCTGAACTGAGAAGTACTTTATTCGCAACTAGCTCCTTAGGTCTTGACGTTAATATGTCTCTTTAACTCTCGATGACCGACGCTACCGGAAGAGCGAGTTATAGTCAAATCTGGCGGGCGACGCATGCTTCGCCCGCATGTGGACCGTTCCCGGATTTTTTTTTCGCGAAAATTTAGCGCGGCCCGCGAGCCTCGCCTACATTGATGCGCACTCCCCAAACAAGGATGCGAACATGATCAGGCGGCAACCGGACTTTCCCGCGGAACAGACGAACGCGATCTCAACTCTCCTGCGCGAACCGCGCGGGCGCACCCGGAGTCTGCTCGCCGCCAACCGGGAGGGGTTGGCGGCGCTCGAGCACAGGCGCAACAGCCGGCTCGCGGAGACCGCGTTGCGGCGTCACGCCGCCCGGCTTCACTTCCCGCAGGCGCGCAATCTGCGGGAGTTGCTGGGCGACGATCCACGTCCGCGGCTGCTCACGTCGTACCACTTTGGCGATTACATTTATGGCCTGAATCTGCTGGGAGCGACGGTCAATACCCGCGCCAGGGCGATTTGCCTTTCCCGGGCGCCGGGCAGCGCGGCTTACTTCGCGAACATGAAACTCGCCTTTGGCGAAACCGTCATGGGGCCCGAGGCGCGCATATCGTCGCAGAAGGCGAGTAGCGCCGGCTTGGCGCCGCTGCTGCGCCACCCGGGCATCCAGATCATTACGTTTTGCGATCTCGCCGAACCGTTCGGCGGTCGAACGGAAGTCGACTTTCTTTTCCGCAAGGCCTGGTTTTCCCGCGGTCCCGCGCTGCTGGGCTTGACCAATCGCATCCCCCTGCTGCCGGTCATCAACTGGTTCGACGGCAACCGCGGGCAAGTCGTGCTCGGCGCGCAGATCGAGCCAGAACGCTTCAGCGGCGAGACCCTGGCGCAGGCCACCGGGCGCATCACGGCGGAACTCGTGCGGTTCTTCGAACCGTTCTTTCGTCTCAATCCCGAGCAATGGCGCCACCTCGGCGCCCTGCCTTTCTATTTCTTTCAGGCCGGCGGCGCCGGCGCACTGCAATCCAAGGAGAAAACTCATGCAAGTACGCGGCAAGACCTTGCAACTGCTCGCTCGCCACACCAATGAGGCGAGCCGGGAACACATCGGCATGGAAAGCCGGATCGAGGATCTCGAACTCGATTCGCTGACGATGTTCGAGATCGTCTTCGAGCTCGAGGAATGCTTCGGCGTGGAACTCGATGAACGGGAACTGGCCTCGATGAAAACCGTGCGCGATCTGGTTGAAAGCGTCGAGAAGAAGCTTGCCGGAGAGGATTGACCAGGGGCCGGACGAGGAATCACCACATGGAAAGAGAAGAACTGATACGGCCGGAAGCGCTGCGGCGAAAGTACCTGGCTGCGGAGTCCCGCCCCCTCGCCGGCGGGAAGAACCTGCTGCGCAACGCGGTCCTTGTTTTGGTGGCGATTACGATATGCGCCGCTCTGTTGCTGACCTTTACTTCCTACAAGGTCACCGAACAGGCGCCGGGGGTGCTCGTGCCGCTGGAAGGTCTGCAAAAACTCTCCATCGGGAGCTCCGGCCGCCTGGATGCCCTATTGGTCGAGGAAGGCGATCCGGTTCGATTCGGCCAGACGCTGGCCAAGGCGTCCCTCGCCTCGGTCAGCCAGTTTTCCGAGGCCCATGATTTGCGGATAGAAGCCTTGCGCAAGCGCCGCGACTCATCGCTGGAGAAATTGCCGCTGCACGAGAAGGAACATGCGCTCGCCATGCGCCGAAACAGCGAATTGCTCACGCATGCCGGTGAATCCCTGCGGATCGCGAGGCGCAAGCAGGCGCTGTTGCGCGAACGGATACGGGTCAGCGAACGCCATCTGCGGCAGATCGAATCCCTGTTCGAAGCGGCGGCGATAACCATGTTCCAATTCGACGAAGCTTACGCGGCCCACCTGCAACTCGAGCAGGAAGCCGCCGAGGCCGAACGCCAGGAAGCGGAGCAGGACATCCGGCTCAAAGACCTGCAAGCCGATTCGCGGCGGCAGGAACTCGCAAAGGACCAACTCGATCTCGCCCTGCGGGAAGAAATCGACCAGCTTTCCTCGGAAGTCCGGCAACTGCAAACGCAACGATCCGTGGACTTGCGCGCCGACCGCGCGGGTCTGGTCGCAACCATCGCCGTCCGCGCCGGAGACAGTTTCCGCGCCGGACAGCCGCTGATCTATCTCGGGCCGGAAAAATCCGTTCTCGCCGCGGAGTTGTATGTCCCCTCCCGGGTGATCGGCAAGCTGGCCGTGGGCCAGCAGGTATTGCTCAGTTACGAATCCTTCGACTACCGGGAGTACGGCCGCTATGCGGCAACCATCGAGAGCGTCGCCGGCGCGCGCCTTGACCCGCGGGAACAATTGCTGCCGCTGAGCCTGCTCAACGAACCGGTCTATCGGGTGCGCGCGGTGCTTGAGCGGCAAAGCGTCGAGGGTCCGGAAGAACACGCGCTACTCGCCGGCATGCAGTTCCAGGCGCACGTCGTGACCGATGAACTGCCACTGATCGGACTCGTCTTCAAACCCCTCAGATCCCTGCGAGGACTGGTCTGGTGAAAGGCCTGGCGAAAGACATGGCGGATCGTCTGTTCGCCCGCCGCGGCAGCCTGCCGATGGTTTTCCAGTCCGAGGCCAACGAATGCGGCCTTGCCTGCCTGGCGATGATCGTCAGCTATTTCGGCCGCGTCACTGACATCCGTTCGATCCGCGAGAGTAGCAATCTGCCCGCTTTCGGCGCTTCGCTCAAACATCTGACGCGGGCGGCCGCGGCGGCAGGACTCAAGGCCCGCTCGTTGAAACTCGAACTGGAAGATATCAAGCGGCTCAGCACGCCGGCGATCCTGCATTGGGACCTCGACCATTTCGTCGTGCTGAAGAAATGCGGCAGCCGCGGCGTGGTCATCCAC
>JANQSV010000373.1 GCA_028279115.1 Pseudomonadales bacterium | reverse complement strand
GTGTTGGCGTCGAATTTTTCCGAGAACTGCTCGCCCTGGTAACGCAGATAACTTTCCACTTCGAAATCGACGTTGAAACCGAAACTCAGCGAGCCGGTTCGCAGGTCGCGGCCGAAATTGCCTTTCTGCCCTTGCAGGCCCAGGACGGCCTTGCCGAACTTGGCGCGCATGGCCGAATCGGAGAGATATGTGATATGCCCGACCATCCGCGCGAGCATCAGCCCGTGCTTGGGATGGACGCCGCGTTCAAGGTAATGCCCGTCGTGGAAATCAGGATCGTTGGTGATCGACTGCCGCGCCACCTCGTTGAAAGCGATGTTCTGCGCCGAAAGCTTGGGCGCCGCGGCGATGGCGATGGCGTGATGCAATCGTTCGGGATAGCTGATGGCCCAGCGCAGCACTTGCATGCCGCCGAGGCTGCCGCCGATCACCGCCGCCCATTTTTCGATTCCCAGCCGATCCATCAGCCGGACCTGGCTGTTGACCCAATCGCGTACGGTGATGATGGGAAAATCCGGCCCGTAATGCTTGCCGGTTTCCGGGTTGATCGAAACCGGGCCGGTACTGCCGCCGCAGCCGCCGAGATTGTTCAGGCACACCACATGAAACAGGTCGGTGTCGATCGCCTTTCCCGGCCCGATGCAGGTATCCCACCAGCCCGGTTTGCGGTCGTCCTCGTTATGGTAGCCGGCGGCGTGATGATCGCCGCTGAGCGCGTGGCAGATCAGCACGGCGTTGGAACGGTCCGCGTTCAGTTCGCCGTAGGTTTCCACCATCAACTCGTAGGCAGGCAGCGCCTTGCCGCTGCGCAGGATCAGCGGTTCGTCGAAACGATAGCGTTGCGGCTCAACCAGGCCGACGCTGTCTTGATCGTTTTCCTTGTTCATGGCTGCCTGCTTTTCGTGGGCGACCGGTGCGGCGTCCCGGGCCTCGGTCAAGCTTCGTCAAATGCCGATCACGACGAGCGAAACCTGTTGCGACGCAAAGTTCTGATTCAGGAAATTCAGGATAAACCGCAACAGGATGAAAACGAAAATGGGCGAGAAGTCCAAGCCGCCCATGGGTGGAATGATCTTCCTGAAAGGCGCCATCACGGGATCGGTCAATTGCCAGACCAGCAGCAGGATCGGATGCGGGTTCATGCTGCCGGAAAAAAGCATGACGAAGGACATGATGATGGACGCGATGATCGCGTACCAATAGATATTGATGATGAAATACACCACCCCCAATACCGACCACGTGACCAGAAATCCAACACCCGGGAGACTGCCTCCATACAACAGGATCAGGACGTATATGGCGATGCCTTCGACGACGAAGGCCAGCACGAGAGCGGCGAAGTCGACGTTGCGGTAACCGGGAACGAAAGTGCGGAAAACCCGCACCATGGGATCGGTGACCCGCACCACCGCCTGGGATACCGGGTTATAGAAATCGGCCCGCGCGAGTTGCAGCAGAAATCGCAACAGGATCGCCAGCAGGTAGAGTCCGCCAAGTGCGTTGAAGACCATCGCCAATGCGTTCATGCCGATTTCCTATCCGTTCTCCCGGGCCAGTTCGCGCGCACGCTCGGTAGCGCAGGCAATGGCCTCGTCAACGAGTTGCCGCAGGCCGCCTTGTTCGAAACGGGCGACCGCGGCTTCGGTGGTGCCGCCGGGGGATGTCACCTGGGCGCGCAATTCGGCCAGTCCCTGCCCACTGGCCCGGGCGAGTTCCGCCGCGCCGAGAGCGGTCTGGCCGGTCAGTCTTTCGGCCAGGCCGCGTTCGAGACCGAGACCGCAGGCGGCATTCTGCATGGCTTCCATGAACAAAAAGAAGTAGGCCGGACCCGAACCGGAAAGCGCGGTGATGGTGTCGAGGTCCGATTCGCGCTCGCACCAGGCGCAGACGCCGACGGAACTCATCAAATCTTCGATGTCCCGCTTCTGTTCGGCGCTTGCGCGATCATTGGCGAACAGGCCCGCGGCGCCGGCGCCGACAAGGGACGGCGTGTTGGGCATGCAGCGCACGAGCGCGAGCCTGGACCCGAGCAGTTCTTCGATCCGGCTCAGCGTTACGCCGGCCGCGAGCGACACGACAACGGGAGCGCGACCGGCCAGCGCCGACCGGAGCGAAGCGCAAGCTTCGGCCATGGATTGCGGTTTCACGGCCAGCACGATCAAATCGCAGATCTGCCCGATCCGGTCATGGTCCGCGGCATTGACGCCATGCTCGCGCACCAGCGTCTCCACCTTTTCGGCATCGATATCGGCAACATGGACGCACGCCGGGTCCCGACCATTGGCAAGCAGCCCAAGCACAAGACTACGCGCCATGTTGCCGCCGCCAATAAATCCAATATCACGCGCCGTCACTTGTCCAATCCCAATCGTTCCCGCAAGAACAGGCATTCTAGCAATAAACCGCCCACCCCACAGAGCACCCGCTTTCGTCATTCTGTGGGAAAATTCGCCATTTTCTGGCCCGGCGGCGGAAACCGGGTTAGGATAATTTCACAATCTCATGACATTCGGGAGCGGACATGACCAAGCCATCGACGGATATACCACGCCGGGCGAGCTACCGGGACGTGTTGGACGCACCTGAACACTTGGTTGCCGAAGTCATTGACGGTGTGCTCCATACCCATCCGCGGCCCACGTTGCCTCACACGCGCGCTGCTTCCAAGCTGGGCATGGTATTGGGAAGTCTGTTCGACCGTGGCGGCGGCAACGGCGGCACGGGCGGCTGGTACATACTCTATGAGCCGGAGCTGCATCTCGGGGAAGATATTCTGGTTCCCGATCTAGCCGGCTGGCGGAGGGAACGCATGCCCGTGCGGAAGGACGCCGCATATTGCTCCGTCGCTCCCGACTGGATCTGCGAAATCCTGTCACCTTCCACCCGTGCTATCGATCTCGGCCTGAAACGCGACATCTACGCCCGTGAAGGCGTTGTCCACCTGTGGTTTATCGACCCGGTCGCACGGGAACTGGAAGTCTTCGAACTGCGCCAAGGCCAGTGGATATTGCTAGAATCCGCGACCGGTCAATGCATGGTTTCAGCGCCTCCTTTCGCCGCGGCTCCGTTCCATCTGGACGATCTGTGGTGGCCCGCGACGCCGAAGTTCCCCGCGTCCGGCAGCATTCAGGAAAGTCCCGCCACCGCGCCGCCGCCACGATAGGCGGGCGGAATGAATGACCGGGCGGCGCAACTGACAACTTGGTTAGCGGCATACCCGGCATTGTCTAATGTAACCCGATCAACCCGCAAGCCGATAAGGTCCGCTATGAAAGTGGGGGGTCAGCGCTGATACGAGCCCTGTGGTAATTTTCATTGCCAGTTTTTGTTCAAACTTCCGCAGCTAGGTAGATATAGGTTGGATTAACACCCTGTGACGCCACCCGCGCGCGCTTGGCGATGGTGTTGATGGCCTCTACCTGTTCATTCGGTCCCCGGTCGAACGGGAATTCCATTGAGGACCTGCACCTCCAGTACCCTACGCCTTGATCAAGCTTCAGAGACCACGCCGCACCGTTCTCCCATTCAAGTCTAAGCTCGCGGAAATGGGGTGCAACTCCGGTCTCAAATGTGAGCGGTCCCCGCCAGCGCAGCCGGTCGTGTCCCTTCTCGAACGCCTGTGTGAAGAACGCTTTTCTAGCGACATCGTCTTGCCACTGATCGCTGATCAACCGCCCGTAATGATCAGGGCGAAGGTCGCGCCGCAAATCCCTGGTGAGCAGCCGAAGGCCGGTTCCCGAGTCAGTACGATTTTCTCGTACCAGATCGAGCAATACCTCCCGCAGTAGCAACAAAGCCCAAGGTGTGGCGACATAGCGGTCAGAATAGCTCACTTGCGCCAGCGGAACACCCTGCTCAAATTGCTCCCGCAATCGAGGGCAGTGGTCCTGAACATTGGACCAGAACCGCGAACCAAACCCCTGTATGCGTCCGTCGAGTTCTTTTCGGATGGATAATATTGCCACCGTGCCTTTGGGCTGTGGCCGAAGCTGGTCAATGGGAATTGCCTCGGTCAGAACGCGTGGCAATGCGCCTGCAACTCGTGCGTAGACGGTTTGTCCCTCTCTTGGTGGTCGTCCCCATGCGGCGTTCATCGGAGCGGCTGCCTCGCTGGACATCGCCCACCGGATGTACGCCCGCCGGTCACCCACGACCGCAATTTCGACGCCACCCCCGGCGCTCGTCGTTAGCGCCGGCGCGTGATGCACCTCGATGCGACCTCGCCCTGCAGTGACCAAGGAAGCCAGTGAATGGCGGCTGCCCTCACTGAGACCGGCCCACGCATCCGGCGCGACGAACAAGCGAATCAGGCGGTCCTCGTCAGCCCAACGAAGAATGTCTCGGAAAAGAGGAAAGTCTTCCACGTCCCACGAGCCAGGGTCGCCGCCTGTCCACACCCGAATTTCCTCGACACCCGGCTCTCCCGCCACCTCCGCAAGATGGCGATGCAATGGGCGAGTAGGCACCCGGGAGTCAGGTCCGAGAATCCTGAAGCGTTCGTGCAGATCAAGTCCGGCGAGGAATTCATCAGTGAGAAAGTCGCGTGCGCGGAGTCTATCGAGTCGGGAGGAGTCGTGTTGAGTATCGTAGGTAAGCAGGCAGCTATGGCACGCGGCGTCACACTTTCTCACGCAATCCAGGACATCGACCGAATCCCGTAGCGCGGGGATAACATGGTCCCGAAGCGCCGCCACATAGCCGTTGCCGCCCGTGGCCGCGTCGTACAGGAAGATTGATTGCCGGATCGCCTCGTCATGCGTCCTGCTTTGGCGCACGGCTACGCCGACTTCCTCCTCCTCGATACCGAGGCGACGGCAAAAAGCGCGCCGCAAAGCGACCCCGATGGAGAGTGCCACTCCGCCATCGGCCAGTCCCGCGAGCTGCAATTCGAAGACGGCGGTAGTGCGACTACCGCCCAGCGAGAGTCCCCGCTGGATGGCGAACCCGGTGCCGTCGCAACGGCTGCTACCATCCGGATCCTTCCCGCCCCGCAACCGCGTGTGACCATTCTTAAACGTTTCCGGGAGCCCGGTTTCAGATGCCGGACCGACTTCGGACGCTGCACGACCGCATCGCATGCAGACGGCGTATCCATGACGGTGGGCGCCTCGGCTGCCGTGAAACAGATGGCCCTGATCGGTGTGGCGGAACCGTCCGGTGCGTGGGTCGGCTAGCGACATCCATTCGGGGGTCGGACAACTGATCCATGGTTCCTCGACCGGCACATAGGTCGGAGACACGACGTTGTTGTGGGGCGAGTGGCGGATATCGACCGCGAATCCGGCCGGCTCCAAGTACCTTCTCGTATCCCTTGTGTCCAAGGACCCGTCGCAGTGCGTGCATCGCTCGGGAAGCGAGGAAGCATCTCCGGTCGCACCGCACCGGCGACAGCGCCAGACTTGGCGCAGAGCCTGGACTTCGCCGAGATCCTCGACTCCGGGCGGGAGGTGCCAGTTTAGTGTCACGCCTCCCGACTCATAGACGCGACCGTCCATGACGATCTCCGCCCCCGGTGCGTACTCCCTAATGGCCATATCCATTTGCCGCGAGGGGTAGCCCAACCGCTTGCCGAGAGACTCATCTCTTCCCTCGCGGTCTCTCTGTCGTCGTTTCAGCTCGTCGATCGTCGTCGGAACGAAGCTGACGATGCCGGTGGGAAATCCGTAGCCGGGAAGGAATTGCCGATTGGCCAACTCGGCCATGAGGTATTCACCCTCCAGCCGGCGAAGCTGCCGCTCAATCGCGAGGAGCGCGGGAGCGCGTGACTCCGACACAACTCCTCCGAACTGCGTCGCATCCTTGCGCAGTGCATCGACCTCGCGTCGCCACGCATCCATTGATTGCGTCATGGCGTTCGCGGTCGCGTCGAGCAGGCGTATCGTTTCGCTGATAACAAGTGCGGTGCCGCGGACCAGTTGATTCAATCCCATGATCAGCCGCTCGTCATGCTCCGCGTCGGCGCGGCACCACGCGATGAATTGCCCTCCGGGGCTAGAACCGGACTGGTCTACTTGAAAGAACCACCCAGTCCTGAGTCGACGGACATCTCTACCCTCTAGGAACGCACCGAGACACAGGGAGTTGACGTGCCTCTGCACGAGGCGTGCGCTGTCGAGCGCCACCCGAGGGACGCTCATCGTCGACGTGAAGGGCCACAGCGGATTGTTGAACACCTGCTCCCCATGAGGCGAACTCGGACAAAGGGTGACTGCAAATGACACGCCCTCGCCACGCCGCCCTGCCCGCCCGGCGCGCTGCAGATAGTTGGTGGAACTAGGTGGTACATTGTTCATCACGACCGCCGAAAGCCCACCGATGTCGACACCCATCTCCATGGTGGTCGAGCAACTGAGAACGTTCAGTTCGCCGTTCTTGAAGCGCCCTTCGAGCGCGCGCAAGCGCTCGCCGTCGAGCTGCGCGGAATGCTCGGCGACCTCGAAGTATGGTGCATTAGCGACGATGCGGTCGTTCAGGTTGGTCCAGACTCCGAGCGCGCGAGACTCCTGAACCTTCGGATCATTCTCCAACCAATTCGCAATCTCCTCGCGGTCGGCCTCGCTGCCCGACGAATTGCGCCAATATGCCGAGGGAACGCGAGGCGGGTCGAATCGCCGGCACCTTTCCGGGGCTCCTCGCTCTGGAAGATAGGGTGACAGGCCGTTTAATGTCGCATCCAGTACACGAGCGGTATAGGGGCAAACCGCGGCGGAAGGCAGCTCGCTCAGTACGGCGATCTTGTCGAGCCTGAGCAGATATCCGTCTCCGACGGATTGGAACCAAGGTTGCAGCACATCCCAAGCGTAACGGAGCGCTTCATTAATTCTGTCAGTACTGGACGCGGAATTATCTAGCCCCGCAGCATCGCGAAGCAGTCTTGGGAGGCGCGATGGCCTGTTGCCCCGCCGCACCGAAGGCCACAGTCGCTGTCGGCGGGTCAATCGTTCCTGGTAGCCGGGCCCCTGAACATACCGCTTGCGAACGGGGAT
Organism: Pseudomonadales bacterium; assembly: GCA_028279115.1. GTDB lineage: Bacteria > Pseudomonadota > Gammaproteobacteria > Pseudomonadales > Pseudohongiellaceae > UBA9145. The sequence goes on along the minus strand of JANQSV010000373.1, from coordinate 12,800 downwards.
TCCCATCCACCGTAGATAGTCATCATCCATTTGTACGGCGCTGGCATCGCGCATGAAGAAGTCGAGCAAGAGCTTCAGAAATACTGTCCATTCCTGCGGCGGAAGCGGCCAGCCGGGCGGAGGGCTCTTGTCCTTCAGGGAGGGATAGTGCAGAGACACGAGACCCATCGTCTCAGCCGAGTTCATCCGCTTCGGCCGGCGGAAGAACTCCCGATAGAGGCAGAAGTCGGCAAACTCGTCCAGCGTGGCCGGAATGTAGCTCGTGCGGCGGAAGTGCTCGTGCATGCGGAGAAGGCTCCGATCATCCTTGAGACGAGCGGCGGCATCCTTCCACGATAGCATTCCGAGGTCGCTCGCCGTACGGGCCTGAGATAGCTCGACTTCCTTCTGCTCTAGGATCGGACGCAGTTTCGGCGAGTCGATTCTTCGGAGTTCTTCAATTTGCCGCTCCAGCTCGTCCACCTTGGCCGTATCCGCGTCTTTCCTTTCGGCGACCAGCGCATGATGGAGGATGCTCCGCACCCGGTTCCGCTCCGCCTCCTGCTGAAGCCTCACCGCCAGACGCGCGGAGCCCTGCCGCGAGTCGCTGAAGCCCAAGAGTCTCCGGCCTTGGCTTGGCAGCCCGGCCGCACCGGAGTGCATTGGCGGGGTGTACTCTAGGACCGTCGGTACGATGGTCGATAGCGCGAAAGGTGCGCCGATGCGCAACTCCCGGAACAATCGGTGGCGTCGGGTCCCGCAGCGGGGGCAGGTCACGGACCCCGCATCTAGAGGAGAAAGATGGATCGGAATTCCGTCACCGTCCACATGAAGAGTTCGATCTTGGGCAAGTCGCCACGTTTCGATGTGTTCCGAGTCCAGGGTTCCGCCGCAAATCAACCTGCGGATCGCTGATGACACGGGCACCTCTTCGTCTCCACCGTCACCATCATCGTCGGGATCGACTTCGAGCTGAAACTCGTCGATGTCTTCCACTTCGACATGGGGGATCAGCCTGTGTTCGCCAGTGTCTCCCGAAAACGTCTCCTCGGCCGAAAGGTAATCCTGCCCACACTCCCCGCAGGCTACTAGCTCGAAGACGGGAAACTCACAGTGCTCGCAGTACGTGCGGCGGTAGGGGGAAATGGCGCCGAATTCCCATCCGTCGCCGACGGCCCTGTCACGCCCGGAGCAGGCCGGATTGACACATGCCCAGAGGCCACGCTGCGCCCGGTGAAACAGATGCACGCGCAACGGCAGGAATGCTTCGTCATTGCGCCTTGCGCTCGAGCCACTTTCGAGAAGCGCGACAATCTCCTCGACATCGAGACTGGATTGCTGCCGTAGCGTCTTGAGGGCTGTGTGTTTCTCGGCCAACCTGGAACGGATATCCCTCGCGCCTTGATGGTGGCAGAGCGCATCATACAGCTTCTCTGATTGCAGTCCTGTCAAAGTCTCCGGAGTTCGCTTCGGGTCCAGTTGCGGCAATGGCGGGACGAACCGCTCGCCGGTGACGACGTGGACTCGATTCGGCAGAGCCCCGGAGACGTCCGCAAGGAAGCGCTGCAAGTCACTCCCGGCGTCGACACCACCGATCGTGGCCGACGTGGCGACGAAGCGTACGTCCGACGGATCCACGTCGAAGCGGTGCAGTACGCGCCGGAGTAGCAAGGCCATCTCGGCGGCCTGGGAGCCGATGTAGGTGTGGGCCTCGTCGAGCACTATCCAGCGGAGCTTACCGCGGGATTGATCGAGTAGCGGCCGATCCTCGGTGCGGACGAGCATGTATTCCAGCATCGTCGAGTTGGTGACGAGCACGGGCGCCGGATTCTCGCGGAGCGCCTTCCTCGAAACCTGCTCCGCACCCGCGCGCGTCTGTTCGTGTGTTGGCGCCGACTCCGGAGTCTCGCCGTTGTAGAGGCAAAACCGGATGTCGCCTCCGAAGCCGCCGCACCAGGCTCGAAGGCGGTCGCGCTGACTGTTGATGAGCGCGTTCAGAGGGTACAGAAACAGTGCGCGCACGCCGGTCAGAGCACCGGCTCGGGCACGCTCACGGACCAGATCCTCAAGGATCGGTACGAGAAAGCACTCAGTCTTCCCGGAGCCGGTGCCGCTCGCGACCAATACCGATCGGGGCGTGTCGTCGAGCAGGAGCCGCCAGCAGTCGAGCTGGTGCTGAAACGGCTTTCGAGAGGGAGGAAATGCGTATTCGTTCCGGTGCTCGCGCGATGGCTTGGCCATTGCCGATAAGAGTTCCTTGCGAAGCAATCCACTTCGGGACAGCCCCTGCATGTCCACGTCGGCCTGCTTCCAGCCGAACGTCGCTTCGAGCACCGGATCTGCCAACAAGGCACCGGGCTCGCCTGGAGTCCGGGCATACAGATTCTCCAAGTATCCGCGCAGCGCCGGAGAACGAAGTCCCAATTGCGAGAGTATCGCGCGGCCGGAGCGAACGGAGAGATCCCGGATAAGATTCGAGACGCTGACAGTGACCATCCGATCTTCGGTCATCGGCGCGCCCGAAGTTTGTCCATCTTGACCGCCAGACGAAACCAAGCGGCGCGGTATGCGAGGTCGAACCATTCGGGATCATGCGCACGGATGCGCTTAACGAGGAAAGTTGTGCGTATCGTCGGCTGTGCTACGGCAAAGCAACACCAAGCAGCAGCCACAGGTGTGTCGAAGATCGGTTGGCGGGCGCGGGCCTCGTTGGATTTCTGCCACATACCCAACCGGTCGAGCAATTCTCCTTTTGCAAGTTCCTCTACCCATTCACGTCGACCGTCTCCTTCAGGCCAGTCGTCTTGACTTGCGCATCGATTAATCGTGGATATGGTCTTACGATCCCGCTCCTCCACTACTGCCTGCAAGATGGATGTGTCGCTCAACCTTGCGCCCTCCAGTCGCAGAGCGATGTCACTTGACACAGTGTTCAGGCCAGGGACTTGGTCTTGCGCGTCTTCAAGCACCGATGCCACATGTTCGCGTGCGATTTTTTCTCTATCGCCATCGAATACTCCGGCAAGCTGCCTCTGAATCCGCTCGAATGCCTGTCTTGCTTCGTTCCACCAGATATTGCGCTGGATCAGCAGCCAACTGAACGGCAATTCCTCTTCCAGCCGCAGCAATCGATTGCGAGGCGCACTTTCCATGCGGAACAGGCATCGCACCAGAAGTTTCGGTTTCTTCACCAGTATCGTGAGCAAGTCAGACGCATTCGCGGGGAGATCTTCCAACAATAGCAACGAGTCAGTGAGAAACGCCCACCCTTCTTCGCACTCTTTTTCATTTTCATCCTCCGCCAATTCCTCCATTGCCCTTGCGATGCCCGATTCACGTAAATCAGGGTCATCGAGGTTCACCACTTCGCCAAGGTGCGCCACCTCCGTGTCTCTTTCGGCATCGCAGATGCCTGACGATTCCGACCTGCCACCGATTGCAATCGGTCGGATGCGATTCTTTTTATTGCAGGCCACCACCAGCAATCGAGTTGCCGCCAAGTCCACGTCTTCGGGCAAGGTCGCTCCATGCGGAGCTTCGGGTGGACCGATGATGCCTAACGGTATCGGTTCAAGACTTGGATGGGCGATTCGCAAGGCTTCAAAGGTAGTCGGTCCTTCCCCGGCCATCGGAGACAACGAGAAAAAGCCCATGTCCGGGTCGTATTCGACGGCGGTAGTGAACTGCTGGATGGAAGCATTGTCATATTCTTTCTGGCCGCTACCCACGATGCGCAGGTTTACACTCGCTTCGCCGGAGGCCGATGCGCCAAGCATGAGTCTGATCATAAGGTGCAGATCAATGAGCGGGCGCTCGTGAACTACACCGGACTTGCGCAAAGGTATGCGAAAGTGCGCGACTCGAAGCAACTCACCCAGATCAGGCGCCTTAAGCTCGCCCTCGATCCTGAAGGTCTCACTGGAATTCGGCGAGAGTGCCACCGCACGCACACCATAAAGATCATCAACGGCAAAGTCACATTCGAGCGCGCCCCCTCACGCAAGAACCGCCCGCCCCTACCAGGGAAAGGTACCTGCACAGCCAACACGGAGCCACTCGACCAGTGTAGTCGAAGAGCCACCTGCGTCGGAGGCGCAGCTCCATTGCGGGTTATGACATGAACTCGAGTGTCGCCTCCGACTCTCAGCGCCTCGACGGACAATTCCGAGTCCTGCCCAGATCCGACGACGCGGATATTGCCAGCCTGTATCAGAACCAGATGGCCTTGCGTCATGTCCGTGCCCGGATCGATCTTTAGATCGAATTGCGGCGGCAGAAGGCCGACGCGATCCAAGTAGCATAGTTGTCCATCTTTCAAGTGCCGCACATCCCAAAGCCCGAAAGTGTCAGGTGTGCTTTGCCAGCCGGTTCCCGTTTTTCGCCAGCTTACTTCGTCGTCCGGTACTTTTTGAGCCGTCTGTCCCGTGCGTGCGACGCGCAGAACAGGCGTTTCGAGAAACAGGGCGGATGCGGACTCAATATCGTAGAAGCGCTTGCCGGACAATCGATACTCCAAGTCCACTGCGTGTGTTTCCGATGGTCGAATCACACAACACCCACTGTCGGTATGTATAGCGGTTGGCTCGGCAATACTTCGTATCGTCCGGTTCAGAGCGTGGACTTGTTCCGGTTCGATAGCCGGAGTCTTGTTGGGCAATACTGGCAGAACGTTGCTGGAGTCCAAACATTCAAATGTACATCCGTCCGGAACCAGCACGATGATTTCTGGCGCACGATTGCTAACGCTTCCTTCTCCGATGAAAGAACCATCGTCGGCGGATCGAAATGCCCACGGTAATGCGCCGAGGGCACTGCCTCGCCTGGGAATGATTGGTTCGCCTATCTCACCGCCAGCAAGGCATCGAAGAACAATCTCTCCACACGCCTCGGAATCCCATAATTCCACCGATTTTCGTGTATCTTGCGCCAGTTGAAATTGGTTTGACTGTTGAATGTAAAAACCCGCCACCCGTACTCGCGCACCTTGCAGACGCATTTCGAGGCGTGGAGGAAGCGCTTGAGTGGGGATCTTCAGTTGGCGCGCAAGCTCCTCAGTGGGAAAGGATGCAGGAAGTCGAACCCGAGCGCCCAACCGCCACCCCGCATCGGTTCGACGCAGGAAGCGTTCCACGCTAAATTCACTTGAAAGCGACGAACGACTATGGACCGCCTCCTTCAGCAGACCCTTCAACATTCTGACAGCTCGCGTATCTTCCAGAGCGAGCGGCATGGTGCGTCGCCACTCCGGTCGCTTCCTGTCCAGCAAGCTCAGAACGTCTTCATTCCCGTCTTCGCCTATGTCTTCCCGAAGATTGAGGATCGCCTCGATCAGGTCGGCCGCCAAGCGGAATACATAGTCCCTACGCAGTGTTGGAGGTGTCAACAGGTGCTGTTGGTCTCGTGCCAGATCTATGGGGTCTTCAACGAACTGACGGTACGCCGCCATATGGGCAAGCACCGCCCGCAGGTATTTCGTCACGCGGTTGTCCGATTTATCGATCAGGGCTAGTGGCAATCCACCCTGACAAGCGAAAGTGCCGAGATATCGAACAGATCCCGGCAGCCGCACAAGATCGATACTCCACCAACCCCAAGCTGCTTTGATGGGCTCGTACAAGTCAGGATAGTGGGCCACTTCCCAGCTGATGGATGTCAGTAACGGTTCCCACGCCCAGCGACGGCCATCAAATCGACGTTGCCACCATTCTGCAGCATAAAAGACGAACGCCCGGGCGGCAATAGGACCGATCTGCGCACTGACCGGACTCGCCTGTTTAAGTGTTTGGATCAACGTTTCGAATTCTTCGCTCTTACACCTGTAGGCATAGAGCGCCCGACCGTCGGGTATCTCAAGCTTTCGGGCCGCCAAGAATTCATCAATCCATGTCGCCGTATTTTCAAGCGGCGCTAAACGCATAACTGGATAAATTCGAATAAAGGTCGAGAGTGTAATGCAATCCTATGCCGCGAGAAAGACTCGAATTGAAGGCCGGGGTTTACGAGACGCTTCAGCGCGGCCCGAACAGCGCTTCACCGAGGCGGATCATGGTTGAGCCTTCGGCGATGGCGGCTTCGAAGTCCGCGCTCATGCCCATCGAAAGCGTATCCATTTCGGGGAAGAATTCTCGGAGGCGGCGGAATTCGTTTGCGAGGGAGCGGAACGCCTCGCGCTGGGCGGATTCATCGGCAAGTTGCGCGGGGATCGTCATCAGGCCGCGAAGGCGCAGGCGCGGCAAAGCCGCGATTTCACGGCACAGATCTTCGGCCCCGGCGGGACGCACGCCGGATTTGCCGGCTTCGCCCGAAAGATTGACCTGCACGCACACGTTCAGCGGCGGCAGGCCGGCGGGACGCTGATCGTTCAGCCGCTTGGCGATCTTTGCGCGCTCGACGCTTTGCACCCATTGGAAGTTAGCGGCGATGCCGCGGGTCTTGTTGGATTGCAGGGGTCCGATGAAATGCCAGTTGCAGCGCCAGCCGCGGTCCCGGGCCAGCGCCACCTTGGCCTCGCCTTCCTGCAAATAGCTCTCGCCGAAATCCCGAATGCCGAGGCGCCAGGCCTGCTCGATTTTCTCCGGCGGCTGGCCCTTGCTGACCGGGAGCAAGGACACCGAACCCGGAGTACGGCCATGACTTGTTTCGCATTCGCGTATGCGGGCGCGAAGACGGTTCAGGCTGGTTTCGATGTCAGTCACGGGATGGCGGCGGCGCTCGGGAGAATCATTCCGAAATCGGGTGTTTTCGCCGGGAAAGTCTACCATTACGGACACCATTGACGGGCACGGAGGAGAATCGGAATGGAACTGCGGCAACTGCTTGAATTGTGCGTCGAACGAGGGGCTTCGGACCTGCATCTTTCCGCCGGGCTTCCGCCCTGGCTGCGGGTGGACGGCGAATTGTGCGCCGTTTCGCTGCCGGCCCTGACCGATGCGCAGGTATTGGCCTGTATCGAGGAATGTCTCGAAATCGAACAACGCGAACGCTTCCGCGCCCGCGAGGAAATCGACCTGGCGATCGAGGCGCCGGAGCTTGGGCGATTCCGGCTCAACGCGTTCCAGCAGCGGGGCGGCGCCGCGGCGGTGTTTCGCGCAATCCCGTCGCAGGTGCTTTCGCTTGCGCAACTCGGCATGGACGATTCCATCGCCCGCATCGCCGAACTGCCGCGCGGCCTGGTGGTGGTCACCGGGCCGACGGGCTCGGGCAAGTCGACCACGCTGGCGGCCATGGTCGATCACGTGAACCGGAATCGCCGGGGCCATATTCTCACCATCGAAGATCCCATCGAATTCATTCACGAAAGCAGACGCTGCCTGGTCACCCAGAGAGAAGCGAGACTGCATACCAGGGGTTTTCCCGCCGCCTTGCGGGCGGCCCTGCGTGAAGATCCCGATGTCATCCTGCTCGGCGAACTGCGCGACCCGGAAACGATTCGCCTGGCGCTGACCGCGGCCGAAACGGGCCATCTTGTACTCGCAACCTTGCATACGGCTTCGGCGATCAAGACCGTCAATCGCATCATCGACGTATTTCCCGCCGCCGAGAAGGCCATTGTCAGGACCCAGCTTTCCGAGTCCTTGCAGGCTGTGATCGCCCAGACCCTGCTGAAGAAACCCGGCGGCGGCCGCGTCGCCGCAAGGGAGATTCTGATCGCCACCACCGCGGTGAGAAACCTGGTGCGTGAAGACCGCGTCGCCCAGATCTATTCCTGCATGCAATCCGGCGCGGCGCTGGGCATGCGCACCCTCGATCAATGTCTGGCGGAATTGCTAACGACAGGACAGATCGAACCGGAAGCAGCCCGCAATCAGGCCTACGACCAGCAGTTCTTGCCAGGCCAGTGAGATTCTGCGACTCCGCTTCGCTACGCGCAGAATGACGAAGTGGGGGCGCTTCGCTTCGCGCAGAATGACGAAGCCGGCGGCGACGGATCGGAGCCTCTCATCACCCCATATCGCCGTAACGGTGTTGCAGGATGGCCAGTATGGCCAGCGGGGCGGTTTCTGTTCGCAGGATGCGCGGGCCCAGGGCAATGACGGCATAACCACAACGCGCCGCGAGTTTCAGTTCGGGCTCGGCGAAGCCGCCCTCGGGGCCGGTGACGATCTGCAGCTGATCGCCCGACAGCGAATCCGGCAGCCGGGCGCTCCCGGCCGGGTCGAACAGCAAGCGTGCGCAATCGGCTTCGGCGGGAGCTTGCAGCACCCGTTCGAGCGGCAGCGGCTCGCTGAAATCCGGAACCCGGAAGCCGCCGGATTGTTCCACCGCGCCGATCGCGATGCGGCGCCAATGTTCCAGCCGGTTCGCCGAGCGCTCGCGTGACAGTTTCGCTTCGCCCCGGGCGCTGAAGAAGGGAGCGATGCGGCTGACGCCGAGTTCGGTGGATTTCTGGATCGCAGTCGACATGCGATCGCCGCGGGACAGTCCAAGGCAGAGTTCGATCTTGAGCCGGGGCGCCGCAGGGGCGCGAAGCAGCTTTCCCACGCGCAATTCAGCGTATTTCTTCGCGAGTTGTTCGATGCAGGCGACGAATTCGCCGTCGTTTGCGTTGAAGACGTGAACGCATTGCCCCTGCCGCATGCGCAACACGTTGCCGAGGTAGTGGGCGGCGTCGCGGTCGAGGCGCAGCGAGGCGTCTTCCCGCAGGGTTGTCTCGCAATGCAATCGGGTGTGGCGCATGGCTGCGGCCGGCCGGATCAGCGGCTGCCGGAAAGACCGAGGTTTTCCCAGATCCGGCGCACCGGGCCCGCCTGGTTCAGGGAATAGAAATGCAGTCCGGGAGCGCCGCCTTCGAGCAGGCGGCCGCAAAGTTCGCTGACGACCTCGTCGCCGTACCTGCGCAGGCCGGCCTCGTCGTCGCCGAAACCGGCGAGCCGGCTTGCCAGCCAGTCCGGGATCTTGGCGCCGCACTTGTCCGAAAACGCGCTCAACTTGTCGAAATTGGTGATCGGCATGATGCCCGGCACGATCGGCACGTCGATCCCGGCTTCGCGGCAGGAGTCGACGAAGCGGAAATACGAGTCCGCATTGTAGAAATACTGGGTGATGGCCGAATTGGCGCCGGCGTCGATCTTTTGCCGGAAATACTTGATTTCCAGCGCATGGTTGGGAGTCTCCGGGTGAAGATCCGGATAGCAGGCAACCTTGATATGGAAATGGTCGCCGGAATGCCGGCGCACGAATTCGACGAGGTCCCGGGCGTAGAATCCCTTCGACGCGCGCTGCTGCCCGGGCGGAGTATCGCCGCGTAGGACCACGAGCCGGCGGATGCCCGCGTCGCGATAGTCATTCAGCAGGTCGCCGGCGACATCGATATCCTGGCCCGTACTCGACAGATGCGGCGCGACTTCCGAGCCCGCCGCGTTATAGTCGAGCACGATGCTTTTCGTGCTCTCCTTGGTTGAACCGCCGGCGCCGTAGGTGACGGAAAACGAATCCACGCCGAGCGTGGTCAATTCCTCGTGGACCCGGTCGAGCTTGCCGCGGCCTGCTTCGGTGCGGGGGGGAAAGAACTCGACGCTGAACTGTGGCGCCATGGCTGCCATGGTGGTTGCCGCCTGGGGTTGCTGCCTGGTCCCGCCTAGTAGCGATAACTTCCGGGCTTGAACGGACCTTCCGGCGACACGCCGATGTATTCGGCCTGTTCCGGGGTCAGCCGGGTCACGACGCCGCCGAATCCTTCGACCATCAGCGCGGCCACCTCTTCATCGAGAATCTTCGGCAACACGGTCAGGGTGATCTCGCGCGAGTCCGCCGGCTGCGCGGCGAACCTCCCTTCGTACAGGTGAATCTGCGCGAGCACCTGGTTGGCGAAGGAACCGTCCATGACCCGGGAGGGATGGCCGGTGGCGTTGCCGAGATTGATCAGGCGGCCTTCGGAAAGCAGGATCAGGTAGTCTTCGGGAAATTTTTTGCCGCGGCGGAAAATGCGATGCACCTGGGGTTTGACTTCCTGCCAGTCCCAATGCTCGCGCATGTAGGCGGTGTCGACCTCGTTGTCGAAATGGCCGATATTGCAGACCACCGCGCCGGACTTGAGTTTCTGCAGCATGAAGCGGTCGCAGACATTGGTGTTGCCCGTGGCGGTGACGAGCAGGTCGAGGCTGCCGAGCAACTCCTCGTCGATCGCATCGAGCCGGCCGGTATTGACGCCGTCGATGTACGGCGAGGCGACCTGGAAGCCGTCCATGCAGGCCTGCATGGCGCAGATCGGATCGGCCTCGGCGATTTTCACGATCATGCCTTCCTGGCGCAAACTCTGGGCCGAACCCTTGCCGACGTCGCCATAGCCGATGACCAGGGCGTGGCGGCCGGCGAGCAGCATGTCGGTGCCGCGCTTGATGCCGTCGTTGAGACTGTGGCGGCAGCCGTACTTGTTGTCGTTCTTGGACTTGGTGACCGAATCGTTGACATTGATCGCGGGCACCTTGAGCAATCCCTGTTCGAGCATTTCCTGCAGGCGATGCACGCCGGTGGTGGTTTCCTCGGTGATGCCATGCACGCCGTCAAGCACCTCGGGGTACTTTTCGTGCAACATGGCGGCGAGGTCGCCGCCGTCGTCGAGCACCATGTTGGCGTCCCAGGGCTTGCCGTCCTTGAGGATCGTCTGTTCGATGCACCAGGAACCTTCTTCCTCGGTCTGGCCTTTCCAGGCGTAGACCGCGACGCCTTCGGCGGCCATGCAGGCCGCGGCGTGGTCCTGGGTCGAGAAGATGTTGCAGGACGACCAGCGCACTTCGGCGCCGAGCGCCGTCAGGGTTTCGATCAGCACGGCGGTCTGCACCGTCATGTGCAGGCAGCCGAGAATCTTCGCTCCTTGCAAAGGCTTGCTCGCCGCGTAGCGCCGGCGCAGGGCCATCAGCGCCGGCATTTCGGTTTCCGCCAAGCTGATTTCGCGCCGGCCGAAGCCGGCCAGGGAAATGTCCGCCACCTTGAAGTCCCGGGGCAAACTCTCCCGCCGCTTGATCATGAGATTGTTCATGTATCGTGTTCCTCTCCCGTCCGACTTGATTTTGACATTCTTGCTCCCGGCAAGACTGCCGGCGGCACTTCCATGCGCCGCGCGGAAGCTTTGAAGAATCAGAGCTTCCTTAGCGGCTGCTTGCATAGGCCTTGGGACCGGCTTCGTAGCGCAGCGCTTCCGCCAGATCGGTTCTTTCCCAACTGAAATCAGACTCGATTCGTCCGAAATGTCCAAAGCTGGCGGTCTGGCGATAGATCGGCCGCAACAGGTCGAGTTGCTCGATCAATCCCTTGGGCCGCAGTTCGAAATGCGCACGAATCAATTCGATGATGCGCTTATCGGTGAGTCGACCGGTGCCGAAAGTCTCGACACTGACCGAAGTCGGCTCCGCCACGCCGATGGCGTAGGAAACCTGAACCTCGCAACGTTCGGCGATGCCCGCCGCCACCAGGTTCTTGGCGACATGACGCGCGGCGTAGGTCGCCGAGCGGTCGACCTTGGAAGGATCCTTGCCGGAGAAGGCGCCGCCTCCGTGGCGGGCGACGCCGCCGTAAGTGTCGACGATGATCTTGCGCCCGGTGAGACCGCAATCGCCATGGGGGCCGCCAATTACGAAGCGGCCGGTGGGATTGATCAGGTAACGCGTGTTCTCATCGAGCCATTCCGGGGGCAACACCGGCTTGACGATTTCCTCGATGACCGCTTCCCGCACCTGTTGCAGGGATACGTCTTCGGCATGCTGAGTGGAAACGACCACGGTTTCGATGCCTGCCGGGCAACCGTCGCGATAGCGGAAGCTGAGCTGGCTCTTGGCGTCCGGACCCAGCCAAGACAAGGTTCCGTCCTTGCGAACCTTCGCCTGTTGCCGCATGAGCCGATGCGAGAAGGTGATCGGAGCCGGCATCAGCACATCGGTTTCGTTCGTCGCATAGCCGAACATCAGGCCCTGGTCGCCGGCGCCTTGCTCCTTCAGCTCGGTTTCGTCGACGCCCAAAGCGATGTCGGGTGATTGATGACCGAGAGCGTTGAGCACCGCGCAGCCTTCGCTGTCGAAGCCCGACGCGGCGCTGGTGTAACCGATGTCACGCACCACGCCGCGCACGATCGATTCAACGTCGATTACGGCGGAACTGCTGATTTCCCCCGCCAGCAATACCATGCCGGTTTTTACCAGGGTTTCGCAAGCTACACGGGCTTGCGGATCCTTGCTCAGCAAGGCATCGAGCACCGCGTCGGAAATCTGGTCGGCCATCTTGTCCGGGTGTCCTTCGGCCACCGATTCGGACGTGAACAGGCTCGTGTCCGCCATATGGGTTGACTCTCTTTTTTACCTGGGACGTATGTCGCGCTTCTTGCTGAACATGCGCATCTGGATCTGGAAGCCGTTGCGCAGCCCGAGGAAGGAGCCCTGCTGATCCTCAAGGCCCGCCTGACCGGCCCAGTCGTGCAGGTCGTCGGTGTCGAACCCGAGCCACAGGTCGCCACAGGATTCGCGCACCCAATCCTGATCGTGCCGGGTCAGGTCGCAGATCAGCAAGATGCCCGAAGGCGCCAGCAGGCGCGCGCAGTCTTTGATCGTCATCGCCGGGGAAGGGATATGGTGCAGCACCATGTCGAAGACGATCAGATCGAACTGCCGGTCGGTTACCGAACGCGTTTCGCCAAGCAGGAATTCGACGCCCTCGTGTCCGGATGCGGCAATGGTCGCGCGCGCTTTCTCCAACATGTCGGGCGAATTGTCGAGGGCGGTCAGACGCTGGAAGCGTTCCGCCAGCTCGGCCAGCAACCGGCCTTCGCCCGGTCCGACTTCAAGTACGCGGGCCTGACGCTCAAGGCCGAGGCCGGCAATGATGTCATGCAG
>JANQSV010000154.1 GCA_028279115.1 Pseudomonadales bacterium | reverse complement strand
CTCGACAACGACGCATCGACCTTGAGTTTCGTCACCATCAAGGCCGACCACGTCGGCGAAGTCCATACCTTCGACCTGCTCACGGGTATGATCGACGACGAAGGCAACGCCGAGATCACCATCGAACTGATCAGCATCAACACACTGATTCCGATTCGAGACGAACGCATGCAGAACATGCTGTTCGAGACGAACCTGTTCCCGGAAGCGAACCTGACCGCGCAACTCGACATCGGCCAGTTCGCCGAACTCGAAATCGGCAGGAGCGCAACAGCGACCATCGGCTTCGAGCTGTCCATGCGCGGCCAGTCGAATACTTACCTGGCCGAGGTCTTGGTCACCAGGCTCGCCGACGACGGCATTCAGGCGACGACCTTGAAGCCGGTCATCGTCATCGCCAACAGTTTCGATCTCGTAAGAGGCGTCGAAGCCCTGCGCGAAGTCGCGGGCCTGCCGAGCATCAGCAACGCCGTGCCAGTCAGCTTCACGGTGGTGTTCAACAACACCGACTGAGTTGTTACGTCCCTTCGCAATATCGCGAGTGGGCAAGATTCGCTGAAGCAAGCTATCATTGTGACCAAGAGAACACGAAGCTAGTGGGAAACTCAATGAAAGCCAAGCGCCCCAGGCAAATCTGGCAGCCTCCGAAATTGTCTGCTAGCGAACGCAAGATGCTGGCCGCGCGGGCGAAATACGTTGGGAGTCCGGAGCACAAGGCAAAACGATGGTGGGGTGGCCTGCCAGCATCGAAACAGAGGAAAGGAGGGAAAGTAGGTCGGCCAGGTAGACAAACAATAACTATTTGTCCATTGGTTAGCGACGAAGATCGACAGATGGCAACCGAGTGGATTCAAGGTGCGATAAGAGCGGGCCAATACGAGTTTTGCCAAGGTGACCAGGATTTCCCCAAGAAAGTTTGGTACAGAGCGGATGATCAGGTTTGGCAGGGATTAGTTGTGAATAAAGCGGCAGGTGAATACAAGGGTTGGCCGATTTCAGAAGAGGAACGACGTGAAATTTTTGATTGATTGGGCCAGTGGTGGAAAAAACGTCTCCAAAGAAGAGCGGGCGACACTCTGCTATCTCAAAATACTGGTGGGAGATGACAATGCTTGCGCATTTTATGATGTGTCAACCGGGGAACATTTTGAAAATCTATATATTCCTGCGGTCCATCTTGCGGAAGGTATAGTGCGTAGTTGGTGGAGCATATTTGGAGGAAGAGATAAAAAATTTTCGGTAATGCCAAGTCGGAATGGATTTGCCCTTCCAGACCTTAAGTTCGGTTACGATGGATTTACTTTTGAAGTAACGGCGAATCAATTTGAGCTAGAAAATCCCAACATAAAGTTTTGGAATACAAGCAGTGAGTTAGAGCGTAATGAAGCTGAGTCTGCGCTTTCTGTCTTTATAAGTGAAGTTGTCGAAAAACTGACTTTTGAAAGTGTGGCAAATTCCGAAACTCAATTGATATGGTCACGAATTGCCGAATCAAGAGATAATCCTGTCGAAAAGGTGTTTTGTGAGGCGGCAGGAGCAATTGAGGCCAATCCTTACTTAATCCGTGAATCCGATGCGCATCTGATTGAAATGTCAACTGAACATTTTTCCAATGAGGTGCTGATTGAATTCTTGGCTGGACTGAGGCAGAGCGCGCCAAATGGTTCTCCCAACCTAAATCAAATTGGAGAGGAAGTTTTCGAGTGGATATCACGAGTGGAGTCTAGACCACGATATCTGTTTCGGCTGACGGAACTCGATGACCTTGCTTCGCAGATTAAGGCGAGTAGTAGCAGATTGCCGGGGGAACGGGCATGGGCACAGGGTTATCGGGCCGCCAGAGCATTTCGAAGTGCTTTGAGCTTTGGGGTAACTGATACCTCAGATGCTTCCTTTTCAGTCAAATCCCTTTCAAGCAGGCTTGGAAGCCCATATTTTCGAAGAGCTGCGGGTCCTGACAGTGTAATTGCGGCAATTTCCCGGTCCAGCAATGGGGAAGTGGGAGTTCATCTGAGAAGTCGAGGAAAATCAAAGCTTGAGGTTTGGTCTGAAGAATTTGCTTTCGCACGTGCCGTAGGGGATGCGTTGTGTTTTACGGATAGTGAATTCTCAGTAGTGAATTCGTTGAGATACGCCGAACGGCAAGCTGTCGGTAGGGCATTTGCTGCCGAACTTCTTGCTCCCATTGAAAGAATCTTGGATTTGTCAGATGACGGCAAAGATGCAGATGAAGTAGCTGATATTCTCAATGTCAATCCAACTGTTGTTAATCATCAATTGGAAAATAAAGATCGAATAGAATCAGCGTGTTCAATCAGTTAAGTCAATTTGAATAAGTAACTCCACTGGTTGAAAGCAAATACAACCACTCGCTATATGGCAATCTAGCATAGATTTTGGAATTTTCGGCTACTTCTCCAAGAATCATTCCTCTACATAATAGATTAACGCTGCCCTGCAACCTTTCACACATCGCGTCAGCGCTATCAATCATGCGGGTTGCAGATGTCCTCTCCAAGATGAGAGTGCGTCCGTCAGGAATTGCACCGATTGGCTGCACTACAAATACTGTAATTTGAGAGGACACCAAAATTAGAAGTATGCTGATGAGAACAATAAAAACAAAAGCTTTGATTTTCATTTTTCCTAAGTGATTGGCCACCCTCTTACATGAAAATATTTAATCGCGGATATCACAACATCTTCTTTGTAATTGTATTTTTCGCAAAATTCTCTTACAGAGTTGACATCAATCTTCCCCCGATTCTTCTCCTTCAACTCATTAATCTGTTCCATAGACAATCCTTGAATACTTTCCTTTAGATATTTCGAAGGATTGTTTTCATTGCTCTGTTTTCTATCTATTCCGAAATCAGAAGGCAAGTCATTTCTGCAATGAGGGCAAACCTTCGCTTGGATTTTCGTCATTTCTGCGCAATGTGGACATGGCTTGCGATCACTCGGCACGGACACGAGAATATGAACCAAAGCGATTGGTCAGATTAGGACACCGTAAACCAAATTGCTGGATCTCGTCCTTTTGAATTGACAATCAAAGAAACAGCTATTCCCATAATGGCCCAAAATATCATTAGCTCTAACACTTTGCTGTCTCCTTTTCTTTGCGCTGAGCTACGCTCAAATCTAGTGTGTGATGTGAACTGAACCGAAGTATGCGACACATTCAACTGAAATGGGAGCCCCCCAGATCGCGTTTCAGCAATAAGGTGGTATGCAACATATGTACGGGCAATGATAAGATTGTTCCTTTATCAAAACCAGCATTTTAGGTACACGCCTACCGATCTGCCGCATTGTCGTGCGCAATGGATTAGCCTTTAGACCTAGCAGAATAAGTTGGTGGTATTTTGGAGGGCCGTGCGGGGAAAAACGATGCCGCTGGAAAACGCTCGCTCGCGACG
This sequence comes from Pseudomonadales bacterium, assembly GCA_028279115.1. Lineage (GTDB taxonomy): Bacteria > Pseudomonadota > Gammaproteobacteria > Pseudomonadales > Pseudohongiellaceae > UBA9145. The sequence continues at coordinate 3,037 of JANQSV010000154.1, read as the reverse complement.
ATCCGAGTACCGGTCAGCTTCACGGTGGTGTTTCACAACACCGACTGAATAGTCGCCGACCCGGGCTCCGGGTCAGAGGGTCTTCGCCAGCCGAGTTTCCAGCATCGGCCGGGGTTTGTCGGGAATCATTTGCGAGCAGATCAGCGACATGCCGGCGATTACCGCGCCGATCAGGAATACAGCGCTGTAATTGATGATCCAGACCAGCCCCAGCACCGCCGGCAGAACGACCGCTGCGATGTGATTGATAGTGAAACTGATGCTGGCCGTGGCGGCGATATCCGCCGGGTCGGCGATTTTCTGAAAGTAAGTCTTGATGGCGATGGCCATCGCGAAAAACAGGTGGTCGAGCAGATAAAGCGCTATCGCGACATTGACGTTGTCGACGAAGGCATAGCTCGTGAACACCGCGACCAGGCCCACATATTCGAGGGTCAGTGCCCGGCGCTCGCCGATAAAGCTGATCAGGCTGCCGATTTTCGGCGCCAGCCACCAGGTGAGTACGGTGTTGACCAGCACCAGCAGCACCATGTTTTCGATCAGAAAGCCGAATTTCTCCACCAGCAGGAAACCCGCGAAAACCACGAAAATCTGCCTTCTCGCACCTGACAGGAAGGTCAGCAGGTAGTACAGCCAATAGCGCGAACGCAGGAAAAGCCGCTTGCGCTGCGCCACGTTATCGTTGAAATGCGGAAAGCCCAGCCAGCAGTAAATGCCCAGTGCAACACTGACGCCGCCGGCAAGCAGGTAGAGCAACAGGTAGTCCGCGGCAAAAAACGCGATATAGAGATAGATGAGGCAAAGCGTCGCGAATTTGCCCATTGCGCTGACGCTCAGCAATTTGCCCAGCACCAGCGGCGTTTCGTCTTTCTCCAGCCATTGCAGGCTGAGCGATGTCTGCAGGGTTTCCAGATAGTGGAAGCCTATCGACATCAATACGGTAGTGAAATACAGCCAGAGCGCCACCGGATAGAAGGCCGTAACCGCCGTACCGATGCCGAGCAGCAGCAGCGACAGTATGGCCAGATTCTGCTGGCGGATGAACAACATGGCCAGCACGACCGTGAAGGCAAGAAAGCCCGGCACTTCGCGCAAGCTCTGCAACAGGCCGATCTGATCGCCGGTGAACGCCGCCCGCTCAACGGCGAAATTGTTCAGCATCACCGTCCAGGCGGAAAACGCGATGGTATTGCCGATTGCCAGCAGATAAAGCAGGGTCTTGCGGTCTTGTCCGATCGAAAGTCGCATGGCAGGCGGGGGTCTTGAGGTCACGCGGATTCTAGCATTGATCATTGCGGCCGGCTCTTGCTATTTTCGCCCGAAAGGAAAGCGAAACATGCAACCCGCGTTCAAACCCGAAGATTACGATGTCCCCGCGGAATACCGGCATTGGCCGGGAGATACCGCCGAGGACAATATCGGCCCGTTCTTCTTCTACATGGACGGGCCCCACCCGCGCACGGCCTTCCGCCCCCGCGAGGAGCATTCCAACACGCACCGCACGATCCACGGCGGCATCCTCATGACCTTCGCCGATTACACGGCCTGCCTCGGCGCCAGCGGCGGCGAGCAGGAAAGTTCGGCGACGATCAGCCTGAACACCGAGTTCGTCGCGCCGGCCCATGTCGGCGATCTGCTGCTTGGCGAAGGCGAGGTCTTGCGCCGCGGTCATTCGCTGGTTTTCGTGCGCGTGAAGGTGTACGCGAAGCACCGCGTTGTATTGGCGGCCAGCGCGGTCATCAAGCGGCTGCGGGACCGCTCGGAGAAGAAGTGACCGGCTGCTCCCCTGTCAGTTCGGGCGCCGGCCTCAGATCGAATAAACCTTCGCCGCGGTATCGTGAAACAGCGCCTGTTTCTCCTCTTCATTGAAATCCGCGGCCATTTTCTTGAATCCGTTCCATAACACCTGGTAGCCGATCGAAAGGCGGTCAACCGGGAAATTGCTTTCGAACATGCAGCGCCGCGGCCCGAAGCAGTCGATGGCATGCAGATACCATTGCTTTTGCGCGGCCACGAATTCATCCGAATCCGGCGGTCTGGCGGCCTCGTGCCAGCCGAAGCCGTTATCGGGCATGGCCAGGCCGCCTAGCTTGGCATGGACGTTTTCGCAACGCGCGAGTTCGGCCATGTCCTTGCGCCATTGCGGGAACAGCTCATCGCGCCGCCAGGGACCGATGCCGAGCGGAGTGCCGAAATGGTCGAGTACGAATGTGCATTCGGGCAGCGCCCTGGCGAGGTCGATGAAGTCGCGCATCTGGTGGTGATAATGCCAGGCGTCGAAAACGAGATTGCGCGCGGCGAGCACCCGCAGGCCCGCGCGAAACTCCGGGTCGGCATATAGCCCGGCGGGCGCCTGCACATCGATGAATAGCGGTGCGCTGCGGTCCACCGCGGCGCTTTGCCGGATGCCGCGCAGGCGCCCGCCGCAGATTTCCTCGTGCAGGTCGAGCAATTCGCCGAGCATGGGCGTATTCGCCAGGCGCAGGTCGGCGTGGGCGACGATGCCGGCGATGCGCGGCGCATTTCCCCCTGGGCCGCTATCGCTTTGCCGGGCCAGATCGGCGATGTAGCGCGTCTCGCCGGACGGCCGCAGATGTTCGGGACCTTCGCGCAGCCAGAACGCGCGGCATTCCATGAAAACCGACTTGACGACGTTGTGACCGCTGCCGGTATCGCCGTGGAACTCGGGCAGCAGGTAGTCGCGTCCGAAACGCTTTTTCCACAGATGATGGTGCGGATCGACGATCAGCCGTTCAGGCTCCAGCGGCTCCTCCTTTACCTGCGCGAGCCACGCATCCGAGCCGGGTTCCAATTCGTTCATCGTTCATCCTCTTTCGCCGCGAGCGAACTGACGTCTTTTCGAGTCTGCACCATGTGAGTCGCCGTCTGGTGGGCCGTGTTCAGCGGGCGTGCGAGGCAGGAAGCCGAGCCCGAAGCCTACAAGGACGTATTTACGGCGTCCGCTGAACACGGCCCACCAGACGGCGACTCACATGGTGCAGACTCGAAAAGACGTCAGTTCGCTCGCGGCGAAAGA
>JANQSV010000153.1 GCA_028279115.1 Pseudomonadales bacterium | reverse complement strand
CAGGCAGAGCCCGGAGTCGGAGCGGCTCGAGAATCCGGGCTCTGCCTGGAATATTCGCCTTCGTACACGTTGCCCGTGCCGTCCGGGCCGCGTTTCGAGTCACCGTGAAATCCGGCTTGCCGATTGACCCGTACGACCCCGAAACCCTGTTCGATCAGCCAAGCCGCGACGAATCCGCGCAAAGACGGGATCAGATAGACCAAACCCAGGGTATCGGTAACCAGGCCCGGCAGCAGCAGCATGGCGCCCGCCGCGGCGATCAGCAAACCATCGACGATTTCCCCGGCGGGCGATTCGCCGGTCTCGATACGCCGGCGGGCGCGCAACAAGGTGCGCAAGCCTTGCCGTATCAGAATCCGGGTGCCGACCGCCGCGGTCAGCACGACGAGGGCGACGGTCCACAAGCCGCCGATCTGGCCCGCGACTTCAAACAGCAGCAGGATCTCCAACAAGGGGACGACGAGGAAAAACAGCAATAAAATGCGCAAGGCGGTTATCCTTCAACAAACATGAGCGTCAACCAGGAAAAAATATGGCATATCGTGGCCCGAATTCCGAGGGGCAAGATTGCCACTTACGGACAGGTAGCCGAACTCGCCGGCCTGCCCGGTCGCGCCCGTCTCGTCGGCCATACCTTGAGCAATCTTCCGGCGGGAACCCGCCTACCCTGGCATCGCGTCGTCAACAGCCGCGGGCGGCTTTCCTTTCCCATTGGAAGCAGTCAATACGCGCTCCAGCAACGGCGGCTTGAAGCCGAAGGCGTTTGCTTCGAAAACGAACATCTCTCCCTCGCGCGCTATCGATGGCGCATTTAGGAGGTAGTGGCTTCGAGCCGCGCCGTCTGCCGGGCGGGGTACAGCGGACGCCGTAAATACGGTCCAGCCGCCAAGCACAGCTTGGCGTCGTTCCGGCTGCGCATGAAGCCGCGCTTCATAAACGCTTGCCTGCACCCATGTAGGCTCCCGGGCTCGGTTATCCCTGCCTCGCACGCCCGCTGTACCCCGCCCGGCAGACGGCGACTCACTTCGTGCAGGCCCCAACTGTTTTTCCGGGCGAAGCTATATGCTATTGATTCGGTGGCTTTGCAGCAATTTCGACAACCAGACGAGAATGAGCAGGGCCGGGATGACCATGAGCGTGGTAAGTACGAAAAACAGCGCCCAATTGCCTCCGAGGCCGTCGACGATGGCTCCGCTGCCGGCCGCGAGCGTGGTGCGGCCGAAATTCGAGATCGAGGTCATCAGGGCGAACTGGGTGCCCGTATACGTGCGGCTGGCGAAATAGGAGATGAAGGAAACCGCGCAGACCGTGGCGAAGGCGGCGGTGAAATTGTCGACCAGCAAGGTAACGACGAATAGCCACGGCGCCGGGCCCACTTCGGCCATCACGGCATAGAGCAGATTGCTCGCCGCCATGGCTATGCCCCCGACCAGCATGCCGCGGACGATGCCGAAACGGGTATTGATGAACGCCCCGATCAACGAGAAAACAATGGTCATCCCGCCGCCGAGAAAATTGCGGTACAAGGCGATTTCATCGTTGCTGAATCCGAGTTCGACGTAGAAGACCAGGGACATTCTGCCGAGCATCGCCTCGCCCAGGCGAAAACTGAACAGGAACAGCAGAATTCCGACGGCCAGTTGCAACCCGCAACGCTGGAAGAATTCACCGAATGGATCGATCAGGGTTTCGCGCAGCCACCGGTATTGTCTGGCCGCCGAGCCCGGTTGCGCCGCGCCGGTTTGCGCTCGCGGACCGTCGTCAGCGCAAGGCGGCGGCGACAGCACCACGATCAACATCAGCGCCAGCATGAACAAGGTCAGCAGCCGATAGACTTCGGGCCAACTGAAGCCGAACGTCTCGCCGCCGAGCAGCAAGGCCAGGGTGCCGCCCAGGAAGGTAAAGCCGGTTTGCCAGCCGGCGCCGGCGAGGGCCGAAGCGTAAGGAATCTTCTCGTCCATTTCGCTGCGCGCGAACAGTTTCACGCGATAGGCGTCTATGGCCACGTCCTGCGTCGCCGAGATCGAGGAAATGCCGAGGGCGTACAGTCCGACCAGCAGGAGGCTGTCCGCCGGATTCGCGCTGCTGATGAGCCACATCAGCAAGATGAGCAATGCCTGGCATAAAAGGATCCAGGACCGGTATTGCCCGAACATCCGATGCAGCAAGGGGATCCGGAACTGGTCGACGAGCGGCGCCCAGATCCAGTTGATCGAATAGATCGTGGCGACTACGCCGATATAGCCGATGGCGCTGCGCGAAAGCCCTTCGGCCTGCATCCACAAGGTCAGCACCGAGCCGTGCAATACCCAGGGGAAACCGCTGGAAATTCCGATCAGGAAGGCAACCGCCATGCGGCGGTCCGACAGGGACTTTACGAAATGAACGGCTCGGGGCTGCATGCTGCTCCCTGGAAGGCCCCGCGAGGGGCGTTCAGTCCCTGAAGTTCACATATTGCAGGGGAAGTTCCGGCTTGGCTTCCTTGACCAGGGAGATCACGTTTTGCAGATCGTCCCGTTTCTTGCCGGCGACGCGCACCTGGTCGCCCTGGATCGAGGCCTGCACTTTGAGTTTGGAAATCTTGACCATTTTCACCAGTTCCCGCGCGAGACCGGCCTCAATGCCCTGCCGCACCGCAAGCGCCATGCTCGCGGTCCTGCCGACCGTCTCGATGCCGCCTTCCTCGAAGCTGCGGGTGTCGACGCCGCGCTTGACGAGTTTTCCACGCAGGATGTCGAGCATCTGGTGAATCTGGAACTCGGCTTCGGCCTTCACCTGGATGACGTTGGCCCCCGCCATCTCGAAACTGGCGTCCACGCCCTTGAAGTCAAAGCGGTTGCCGACTTCGCGATTCGCCTGATCGAGCGCATTCGCGACCTCGTGCATGTCGACTTCGGAGACGATATCGAACGATGGCATACAAAGTTCCCTTGGACTATGCGGAAAGGGCGCAGTCTATCAAAAGGCGTTCACAGCAACAGCCGCCGGATGTCGCCGAGCAGAGTCGCCAGGTGGGCGGCGAAGCGACCGCCGTCGACGCCGTTGACGGCCTTGTGGTCGTAAGCCAGGGTCAGGGGGAGCATTGTGCGCGGCACGAATTCGCCGCCGCGCCAGACCGGCTTGACCGCGGTGCGGGCGACGCCGAGGATCGCCACTTCCGGGGCGTTGACCATGGGCACGAATCCCGTGCCGCCGATGGCGCCGAGACTCGATATCGTGAAACAGGCGCCTTGCATGTCTTCCGGGGTCAGTTTGCGCTCGCGCGCCTTGACCGAGGCCTCGGCCACCTCTTCCGCGAGTTGCCAGATGTTCTTTTGATCGACATCGCGGATCACCGGTACGACCAGGCCCGCTTCGGTGGCCACGGCGACGCCGATATGCACGTACTTTTTTTGAATCACATATTCGCCGGAGGAATGAAGCGATACGTTGAACTGGGGAAACTCCCGCAACGTTTGCGCGCAGGCCTTGAGCAGGAAAGGCAGCGGGGTCAGTTTCACGCCGCGGCTTTCGGCTTCGGCTTTCAGGCCGGCGCGGAATTCCTCGAGTTCGGTGACGTCGGCTTCCTCGAATTGCGCCACGTGGGGCACGGCCAGCCAACTGCGGTGCATGTTCGCGGCCGTCACTTTCGCAAGCTTGGAGCGCGGAAGCTGTTCGACTTCGCCGAAACGGGAGAAATCAACATCGGGCACGGCTGAAGGAGCGGCTCCGGCCGCCGGCCGGCCGATGCTCGACTTGACGAATTCGTGCACGTCTTCCTTGACGATGCGTCCGCGGGCGCCGCCGCCCTTTATCAATGTCAGGTCGACGCCCAACTCCCGCGCAAGTTTGCGCACGGCGGGCCCGGCATAGACATTCGCGCCCGGGTCCGCACCTGTCGCATCCGCCTGCGCCGGGCTCGGTGTGGCGGGTGGCGGGGCGGTGGGGGCAACCGGTTCGGCCTCCTTCGGTTCGGGCGCCGATGCCGCCGCAATGCCGGAGAGCGCGGGCTCGGCAACCTCTTCCGCCCGCTCCACGCGCAAGCGCAAAATGGCGGCGCCCGTCTTGACCTGTGCGCCGATCTCGACGAGCAGGGATTCGACCACGCCGGCATGGGGCGAAGGAACCTCCATCGCCGCCTTGTCGGACTCGAGGGTGAGCAGCGGATCGTCCAACGCGATCGTGTCGCCGGCTTTCACATGGATCTCGATGACATCGACTTCATCGTCGGTGCCGAGGTCGGGTATCGCGACCTCGATGATTTCCGAGGCCGCCGCGGCGCCTTCTTGCCGCGGCTCGTCCACGGTCTGTTCCGCCGGCGGCTCGATCTCAGGCCGTTCCGCCCCTGCCGCCGGCTCCGGCTGGGCGGGTGCGGATTCCTCCTCGGCCGCCGCTTCTTCCACCGGCTCTGTGGCCGGCGATTCAACGGTTTCCAGCGTCAGGATTTCGGCGCCCGTGGTCACCTGATCGCCGAGATTGACGGCGATGCTCTTGATCACGCCGGCCATGGGCGCGGGGATTTCCATGGCGGCCTTGTCGCTTTCGAGCACGAGCAGGGAATCGTTTTCAGCAACTTCCTGGCCGACCGAAACGGGAATCTCGATAACTTCCACATCGCCCGCATCGCCGAGTTCCGGCACCTTGATGATTTCCGTCGCCAATTGAGTCCGCTCCCGTTTCGCTGGTTCGTCCGCCGCCGCTGCCGTCACTGGTCCAGCGGATTCGGTTTGCCGGCGTCAAGCCCCTTGTTCTTCATCCAGGACTTGATTTCGGCATTGCCGAGGATGCCTTTATCCTTCAGTTCAGTCAGCGCCGCAAGTACGATGAAACGGCTGTCCACTTCGAAGAACTGCCGCAGTTTCTCGCGGCTGTCGCTACGGCCGAATCCGTCTGTTCCCAGCACCCGGTAATCGTCCGGCACGAATTCGCGGATCTGGTCGGCATGCAATTTCATGTAATCGGTGGCCGCGATCACCGGCCCTTCGCGACCGGCGAGTTGGGCGGTAAGCCAGGGCGTTTCGGCCTCGCCGTCCGGCGAAAGCAGGTTGCGGCGGCTGACCTCGAGGGCGTCCCGGCGCAATTCGGTGAAACTCGTGACGCTCCAGACATCCACCGGAATCTTGTAGTCCTTGCGCAGAATCGCCGCCGCCGCGCGCACTTCGCGCAAGATCGTTCCGCTGCCGAGCAGGCGCAAGCGAAAGTCCGCCGCGGGCTTGCCGGAAACCTTGTATTCCCGCGACGCGCCGTCTTCGAGCAAATACATGCCCTTGATGATCCCTTCTTCGCTGCCTTCGATCAGTTCGGGCTGCCGGTAGTTCTCGTTCATCGCCGTGATGTAATAGAACACCGATTCGCGTTCCTTGTACATCCGCCGCAGACCGTCGTGGACGATGACGGCGAGTTCGCAGGCATAGGCCGGGTCGTAACTGACGCAATTGGGAATCGTCGAAGCGAGCAGATGGCTGTGGCCGTCCTGGTGTTGCAGGCCTTCGCCGTTGAGCGTGGTGCGGCCGGCGGTGGCGCCGATCAGGAAGCCCCGGGCCTGGCTGTCGCCGGCCGCCCAGCACAGGTCGCCGACGCGCTGGAAGCCGAACATCGAATAGTAGATGTAGAACGGAATCAACGGGAAATCGTTCGTGCTGTACGAAGTCGCGGCCGCGAGCCAGGCCGAGAAGGATCCCGCTTCGGTAATGCCTTCTTCCAGCATCTGACCTTTCTTGTCTTCGTGATAGAACATCACCTGGTTCGAATCGGCCGGATCGTAAAGCTGGCCGACCGAGGAATAGATGCCCAACTGGCGGAACATGCCTTCCATGCCGAAAGTGCGCGCCTCGTCGGGAATGATCGGCACCACGCGTTCGCCGATCTGCTTGTCCTTGCACAGATTGCTCAACATGCGCACGAAGGCCATGGTGGTCGAAAGCTCGCGCTTGCCGCTGCTTTTCAACTGCGCGTCGAATACTTCCAGGCCGGGAACCTGCAAGGACTGCGCGCTGGTTCTGCGCTGCGGCACCGGACCGCCGAGGTTTTCCCGCATCTTGCGGGTATAGGTCAATTCGGGACTGTCCTCGGGCGGGCGGTAGTAGGGTACGTCTTTCAATTCCTCGTCGCCGATGGGTATGCCGAAGCGGTCGCGGAATTTCTTCAGCGACTCCAGATCAAGTTTCTTCACCGAATGGGTCGCGTTCTGGGCTTCCGCCGCGGCGCCGAAAGCATAGCCCTTGACCGTCTTGGCCAGGATCACCGTGGGCTTGCCGTTGGCGCGCGCCGCCCGCGCATAAGCGGCGTAAACCTTGAACGGATCGTGGCCGCCCCGGTTCAGGTTCATGATGTCATCGTCCGACAAATGATTCACCATATCGAGCAATTGGGGAGTCTTGCCGAAGAAATGTTCCCTGGTGTATTCGCCGCCGCGGCTGGCGTAGTTCTGATATTCGCCGTCCACAACTTCGTCCATGCGCTGTTGCAGGATGCCGTGGTTGTCGGCTTGCAGGAGCGAATCCCAATGCCGCCCCCAGATCACCTTGATGACCTGCCAGCCCGCGCCGCGGAACACGGCCTCGAGTTCCTGGATGATCTTGCCGTTGCCGCGCACCGGACCGTCGAGGCGCTGCAGATTGCAGTTGATGACGAATATCAGGTTGTCGAGCTTTTCCCTGCCGGCCTTGCTGATGGCGCCGAGGGATTCGGGTTCGTCCATTTCGCCGTCGCCGAGGAAGGCCCAGATCTTGCGGTCGCTGGCGTCGAGCAATCCCCGGCTGGTCAGGTATTTCATGATATGAGCCTGATAGATCGCCTGAATCGGACCGAGTCCCATGGATACCGTCGGGAACTGCCAGTAATCGGGCATCAGCCAGGGGTGGGGATAGGACGACAGCCCGTTGCCGTCGACTTCCCGGCGAAAATTGTCGAGCTGTTCTGCGGTTAGCCGCCCTTCCAGGTGGGAACGCGCGTAAATGCCGGGAGAGGAATGACCCTGGTAATAGATCAGGTCGCCCTCGTGATCGTCGGTCGGGCCGCGAAAAAAGTAATTGAAGCCGATTTCATACAAGGTCGCCGCGCTGGCGAAGGTGGAAATATGACCGCCGATGCTGCCGTCGAGCAGGTTTGCGCGCATGACCATGGCCAGGGCGTTCCAGCGCACGATGCCGCGGATGCGGCGTTCCATGAACAGGTCGCCGGGGAGTCGATCTTCTTCGTGCGGGGGGATGGTGTTGCGATAGGGAGTGGTAAGAGTGGCGGCGTGGCCGTTGCCGTCGCGGATCGAAATCCAGTCGGAAAGTCGCTGAATCAGGTAGTTTGCCCGTTCCGTCCCCCACTCATCGGTAACGGCTCGCAGCGCGTCCAGCCATTCCCGTGTTTCCTCCGGATTCGCGTCATTCTCCTGAATCATAAATTTTCCTTAACCCGCTCCATCTACGGAAGAATTCTGTAGGCAAATTACAAGGGGGCCAAACTATAACTCAATGAAGCCACGGAAAGAAACCCCGGACACACCTTCTTGTAGTGTTACAACAAAATGTGGAGATGACCCCCTGTTCCTGCGATGGGAATTAAGTTCCAGAATTACAATGGCTTGTGGTAAGCGCCGGGGGAAATATGGCAATAATCCGGCAGAAAAGTGAGTTAAATCGGGCCAATACTACAAGAATTACCGGGAATCGCCTCGCATCCGGCGCTTCAGAAAACCGGTCCGAATATCGTGAACACAGCCAGCAAGCCCAGCCAGAGCAACTGACAGCGTTCCAGCAGGGCCTGCAGGGATTCTACTTCCCAAGCCTGGTAGTTCCTGCCGCCGGCATCGGTTCCACGCTCCTCCGCGTCCGCTTCGTCGTCGCGCGCGATGCCGCCGAACAAGGCGAAGCCCGCGAAACTGTATAGCAGGCCGGCGTTATCGACCTTGCGGCCGAACTCCCAGAACGACTTCTTGAGCTGATTGAAGCAATGCACGAAATTCCCCGCCAGGGAAAAAGTCAGCGCCACCAGCCGCAACGGTATCCATTCAATCAGGTGAATGGCGATTTCGACTGTGTCAGCCGATTTGGGGTGAGTCCGTTCATCGCCGCTGTCGCGCAATTGGTAGGTGATGTAGCTTGCGAGCACGCCGTACGGACCCGCCGCCAGATACCAGAAGAACTGCACGAACATCCTTTCGAACGAGCGATACACGAGATGCTTGCGAAAGAAATAAGCAACCTCTTCTTCATTTGCGAAGTCCTGGTTCCGCGCGCCGCGAAATTCACTGCGCAGGAATGCTATCGCGGCCTCCTCATCGTTCCCGGACCAGATTTCCAGAAAATCCCGCGCGAGCTTTCCGGGCTGGGTGCGGTCGAAAGCGATCAACACGACAAGAATGTGTATCAGCATGGTGAACAGCCCGAGCGCCTGCTCCTGCGCCAATTGCAGCAACAGCCCGAGGAACAGTAGCGGCACGACGTAAATCAGCGCCAGCGCCGGCCACCAGATGGCGTCGTTTCGCACCACGCGTTGGGTAACGGATTCCATGTTCTCGCGAAACCGGAAGAACCAGCGGTCGTCGAAACGGTCGTAGTTCCTGAGCCAGAAATAGTTGAGCGCCAGGCAGATCAGTATGACCAGAAATTTCATTGTCCAGCCTCGGCAGGCTCATGCAACGCGGATTTGTAGCGTTCCCAGTCGAAACAGGGGCCGGGATCGGTCTTGCGCCCGGGGGATATGTCGCTATGGCCGGCGATGCGGGCGGGGTTGAGCGCCGGATAGGCGCGAAACAGCGCCCGGGTCACATCGGCCAGGCGCTCGTATTGCACATCGGCGAAAGCCTCGAAGTCAGTGCCCTCGATCTCAATGCCCACTGAAAACTCATTACAGCGCTCTCGTCCCCGGAAACTCGACGGACCCGCATGCCATGCCTGCATGGTGAAGGGAACGAACTGCGTGATTTCACCTTCGCGGTCTATCAGCAAATGACTCGAAACCCGCAATTTCGAAATCTCGACAAAGGACGGATGGGCGGCAGGCGGCAGGCAATTCGTGAACAATTGCTCGATGCGGCCCGTACCGAACTCACCGGCGGGCAAGCTGATATTGTGAATCACGAGAAGATCGACTTCGGTTCCTTCTCTCAAACTGCAATTCGGGGACGCGAGCCGGCGGCAGTCGCTCAACATGCCATCCATTATCGTGTATTCCACGAGTCCCCGACTCCCATCGCGCCCGGATTGCAAAATTCTAACAGACCCGACCCGGCGGGTCGCGCCGGACGGCATTGAATTCGGCGCGGCCACCTCCGATCAATGAGTCGGCGCCGCCGGAGGTTCCCGAGCCAGTGGCGGCATTGCCCTGAATGCGGACTGTCCCGGATTGACCGGGATACGGCGGCGCCACGACGAGACCGCCGGCGAAAAGCACAGCTTTTCGGGAATCGAACGGCTTGCCCCGCGGTTTTCGCGGGGAATGAACTTGCGTTCGCGTCCAGTCAAACCGAGAATTGCCAAAATAACTCCGAGTAGTTGTTGTGATGTCGTTGCTTGAACGCGAAACCGATGTTGATGCGGGGCGGATCGTGTACTCCGTCTCCGAAGTCAATCGCCTCGCCCGCGAGTTGATGGAGGGCGGATTTCCGGGCGCCGTGGTGGAAGGCGAAATCACCGGCCTGAAGCAATATCGATCAGGCCACTGGTATTTCAGCCTGCAGGATCGTGACGCCCAACTGCGCTGCGTGATGTTTCGCGGCAACAACATGGCGGTGAGATTCCGGCCGGCGGACGGCGACCGGGTCATCGCGCGCGGCAGCTTGACGATCTACGAGGCGCGCGGCGATTTCCAATTGAAAGTGACGGCGCTGGAGAAATCCGGCAGTGGCGAGTTGCGCCGAGCTTTCGAATTGCTCAAGGCGCGCCTGCAAGCCGAAGGCCTGTTCGAACAGGCGGCGAAAAAACCGGTGGGAAACCAGCTCCGTCACATCGGCGTGATCACCTCTCCGTCGGGCGCGGTGTTGCGCGACATCGTCAGCGTTTTCCGGCGCCGTTTCCCCGCGACCCGCATCACCCTGATTCCCACCGCGGTGCAAGGCGAAGCGGCCCCCGCCGAAATCTGCCGCGCCATCGAGATCGCGAACACCCTGCGCGGCGAACTCGGTCTCGAAGCTCTGATCGTCGGCCGCGGCGGGGGTTCTCCGGAAGACCTGCAGGCATTCAACGAGGAAAGCGTCGCCAGGGCCATTTTCGCCAGCGAGTTGCCGGTGACCAGCGCCGTCGGCCACGAAACCGATTTCAGCATCGCCGATTTCGTCGCCGACCAACGCGCGCCGACGCCTTCCGCCGCCGCGGAATTGATGAGCCCCTCACAGGAAGAATATTTCGCGCGGCTGCGATCCGATCTCGCCAAATTGCGTAGTCGCATGACTAACGTATTACGAAGACAGCGGGAACGGCTGCGCTTGATTGCGGGACGCTGCCGCAGTCCTGCCAGACGACTGGAAGACCATGCCCAGGCCCTGGACGAACTCGGCCGGCGCATGGAGCGGGCGCAGAGCAATCTGCTCGCGGAAAAACGGCAGCATCTCGACTTGCGCGGGCAAGCCTTGCAGCATTGTTCTCCGGCGCGCGCAATTCCACGATTGCGCGCCTCTCTCGCAGAATTTCCGCGCCGCCTGCATCGTTCCATGCGTTCGTGTCTGGAGCGGCAAGGCGCCTTGCTGACCGAATTGCGGCGAACGCTGCATTCCACCAGCCCCTTGCATACGCTGGCGCGAGGCTACAGCATAACGATGGACGAGTCGGCGAAAGTTATCCGCAGCGTGGACGATGTAGCAGAAGGAGCGCGAATCGTAACTCGTCTGGCCGATGGCAGCCTGCGTTCGACGGTTATTGAACGAAATGTCGTAGAGGGGAAGGAACCTTGATTTTGAACGATGTTAGTCGGCGTCGGGTGGCGGAGGGTTCAGCGGACGCCGTAAATACATCCCTGTAGGCTTCGGGCTCGGCATCCTGCCTCGCACGCCCGC
>JANQSV010000354.1 GCA_028279115.1 Pseudomonadales bacterium | reverse complement strand
CCCGAGGCAGTCGAAGCGGCCGCGGCCGAAGGCGATCCTGAGCAAACCGAGGCTGCCGAACAATCCGCGGAGCCCGAGGCTGAAGTAACTGAAGCGGCGGAATCCGAAACCGCGGAGTCTGAAGCCGAGCAAGCTGAAACCGCGGAGCCCGAATCTGAGGAAGAGGATTCCATTGACGTTGAAGTGATCCTTTCCTGCCTGAATAAAACGAAAATTCGTTGCACGTACGGTGCAGTTGGGAGTGTGTTGGGAGTTGATGCCAAGTCAGTCGGGGCACTTCTCGGTGAGAAACATCCCGAAGCTTCCTGGGTGGTTAGCAAAGCAAAACACGAGCCGAGTGGATACACCGAGGAGCAGAAGCACTCGGATTTGTTCGCTAACCCTGAAGTTATTGATAGCGAAGATGAATTGAGAGCACTGCTCGCCAAGTGCAAACAAGAGCAGTCATGACTGAAATTGTAGTCAATTAGGTTGGGGATCGAGCCATATGGCACAGATTATAGCGAGTATGGTCAGAGAGTTACGGGAGCGCACTGGCTTGGGCATGATGGATTGCAAGAATGCGCTGGTGGAAGTTAACGGCGACATGGAACAAGCAATCGAATACTTGCGCAAGTCAAGCGGTCTGAAAGCGGCGAAGAAAGCCGAACGCGTCGCCGCCCAAGGCGTAATTTGTTCAATCCTCGCCGGGGATGGTAGCCGCGGAGTGATGATAGAAGTCAATTGCGAAACCGATTTCGTTGCCAAGGACAAGAACTTTCTGGCTTTCGCCGAGGATTGCCTAACGGCAGCGTTTGCGGAACCTGAGCTTGAAGTGGACGGATTGCTGGCGCATGGACTGGACGAACAAAGAGAAAAGCTGATCCAGAAAATCGGCGAGAACGTCAATCTACGCAGAATTGCTCATTTGACTGCGGAGTCTGGTGGCATAGTAGGCGACTATGTGCACGGCAATCGCAGGATCGGCGTGTTGGTCTCCCTGAGCGGCGGCGATGAATCGCTCGCCCGCGATGTCGCCATGCATGTGGCGGCGATGAATCCGCTGGTCGTGCGCGGCGATGATGTTCCACAGGAAGTTCTTGCCAAGGAATCCGAAATCTATGCGGCTCAGGCCCGGGAGTCCGGCAAGCCCGAAGCCATCGTCGAAAAGATGATCTCCGGGCGTCTGCGCAAGTTCGTTGCCGAGGTCAGCCTCCTGCAGCAGCCTTTCGTCAAGAATCCCGATATAAGCGTCGGCGAACTGGCGCGTGGCGCCGGCGCCGACGTGACGCGGATGCTGCGCTATGAAGCGGGCGAAGGCATGGAAAAGAAACAGGAAGATTTCGCCGCCGAAGTCGCCTCCCAAATCGACAAGCTCTGATTTGATCAAAGCTTTCGCGGCACATGCGGGCGCCGCCGGATTTGACGGGTGAAGGCAAGCGTTTTCGAAGCGCAGCTTCGGGCGCGGCTGGACAGGAATTTTTCGGAAACTCAGTCAACTGAACGGAGAACCGCGCATGCCCGCGAATCGGGATCAGGCCGGATCAAACGCAAGATACCGCCGCATTTTGCTGAAATTGAGCGGCGAAGCTCTCAGCGGCGGCGCCGGTTTCGGCATTGACTCCGAAGTGTTGCGCGGCATGGCCGAACAGGGCGGCGAAATCATCGGGCTCGGGGTGCAGACCGGCATAGTCATCGGCGGCGGCAACCTGTTCCGCGGCTCAAGCGGTCAGGCCAGCGGCGTGGACCGGATCACCGGCGACCACATGGGGATGCTCGCCACGATCATGAATTCCCTCGCCTTGCGAGACGCCCTGGAAAGCGCCGGAACGCCGGCCCGCATCCTGGCGGCCAGAGGCATCGAAGGCGTCGTCGAGCAATTCGAGCGCCACGCCGCGATTCGCCACCTGGAAGAGGGCAGGGCCGTCATCTTTTCGGGAGGCACGGGCAATCCCCTGTTCACCACCGATTCCGCCGCCTGCCTGCGGGGAATCGAAATCGGCGCGGAAATCATCTTCAAGGCGACCCGGGTGGACGGCGTATACTCCGCGGATCCGGAGCGGGATCCGGAAGCGGCCAAATTCGATGCATTGGGTTATGATGCGGTCATCCGGGACCAGCTCGGCGTCATGGACCTGACCGCGATCTGTCTGGCCCGGGACAATGGCATGCCGATCAGGGTGTTCGATATGACCCGGCGCGGCGCATTGCGCGAAAATATCGCGGGCGAACCCAACGGCACTCTCATTGGTTCAACCGGAGGCGGGAGATGATCGAGGAAATCATGCGGGACGCGGAAGAGCGGATGGGCAAAAGCGTCCATGCGCTCGATAACGCATTCAAGCGGATCCGCACCGGACGGGCGCATCCCGCGATTCTCGATGATGTCATGGTTCCCTATTACGGCGCCGAAACGCCGCTCAACCAGCTCGCCGCCATTCATGTGGAAGAGGGTCGTTCGCTGCTGATCGCGCCTTGGGAAAAATCCGTTATCGGCGATATCGAGAAGGCGATTCTCAAATCCAACCTTGGCCTGAACCCCTCGAACAACGGCGACTCCATCCGCGTGCCCATGCCGCCGCTGACCGAGGAAACCCGCCGCGAATACGGCAAGCAGGCCAGGCACGAAGCCGAGTCCGCCCGGGTGGCGATCCGCAATATCCGCCGTGACGCGAATTCCGACTTCAAGGAACTCGCCAGGGAAAAGGAAATCAGCGAAGACGAAGCCCGCCGCGCCGAAGACCGGATGCAGAAGTTGACCGACAAGTACGTCGACATCGTCGATACCGCGTACAAGTCGAAAGAATCCGATCTGTTGTCCATGAACTGACCGGCCGCCTGTCCCCATTCCCGTAATGACATCCGGCCAAGCCAGATACCTGCCCGAACATATCGCCATCATCATGGACGGCAACAATCGCTGGGCCAAGGGCAGGGGTTTGCCGGTCAAGACCGGTCACCGGCATGGGGCGACCACCGCGAGGGATATCGTGTTCTCCTGCGTGCGCCGCAAGATTCCCTGCCTGACGCTGTTCGCGTTCAGCAGCGAGAACTGGATGCGGCCCACCCATGAGGTGCAAGGTCTCATGGCGCTTTTCCTGTCGGTGCTGCGGCGCGAGGAAATCAGCCAGTTGCACAAGGCCAATGTGCGGCTGTCCTTCATCGGCAACCGCGAATCCTTTTCCGCGCGGATCCAGGACAGCATGGCGGAAGTCGAGGAATTGACCCGGGACAATTCCGGCGCCAGAGTTACGGTGGCCGCCGATTACGGTGGCCGCTGGGACATTGCCAACGCCATGCGCCTGATTGCCGAAGAGGTCCGCGACAGCGGGCTGAGCGCCGACGCGATCGATATCGACCTGGTGCATTCCTTCACTCAATTGAGCGAGTTGCCCGAACCCGACCTTTGCATCCGCACGGGCGGCGAACGTCGCATCAGCAATTTTCTGCTTTGGCAGTTCGCTTACACCGAATTCTATTTCACCGAATGTCTCTGGCCCGATTTCGACGAGACCGAATTGCAGCAGGCGATCGACGATTTCGCCAGCCGGCAGCGGCGTTTCGGCGGACACGTTTCATGAACGCGCCGCGATGCGCGAAAGCCGCCCCATGCTGAAGCAGCGGGTCATCACGGCGGTGGTGCTGGTCGCCGCCTTCGGCGCGGCCACAATTGCGCTGCCGCCGTTTTGGTTCGCGCTGCTGATCAGCGCCGTCATACTCGCCGGGGGCCGCGAGTGGAGCGGGCTGCTTGGCGGGGATTCCTCAAAGGCAAGACCCGTCTATCTGATGGTGATCTTCGTGGCGGGCTTCGCGTTGTTCTGCTGGCTGGGAATCTCTCCGTTGAGGAACTTTCCGGAACAGGCCGGCACGGCAATCGTGCTCGGACTTGGACTCGCGTTCTGGCTGCCGGTGTTCTTCCTGCTGCTCGGTTATCCGGACAACCGCAAGCGCTGGGACAGCGCGCGGGTAATCGCCGTAATGGGACTGTTCGCACTGCTGCCGGGCCTGATCGGCGTCATCTACCTGAAATACCTGGATCCAACGGGGCGTCTCGTGCTGGCCCTGGTGATTCTGGTGGCGGCGGTCGATATCGGCGCCTACTTCACCGGACGACGCTTCGGCAGGCGGCAGCTCGCGCCGGAAATCAGTCCAAAGAAGACCTGGGAAGGCGTCTGGGGCGGCGGCGCGCTCAGCATCGCCGTCGCCTTCGTGTTCGTCTGGATGATGCACCGCTGGCTGCGGCCGCTTGCCGGTCTTGAAATGCTGCTTCTTGCCGCGCTCGCCCCCGCGCTCGTCGCG
>JANQSV010000346.1 GCA_028279115.1 Pseudomonadales bacterium | reverse complement strand
CTCGCACAGTGCTTGTCACTCCCCGTCATTCCGCGCGGAGCAAAGCACCCCCACTTCGTCATTCCGCGCGGAGCAAAGCACCCCCACTTCGTCATTCCGCGCGGAGCAAAGCACCCCCACTTCGTCATTCCGCGCGGAGCGAAGCGGAGTCGCGGAATCTCGCCGGGCTGTGTTAAGTTTGCCCACCTCATTAGCGGGGTGAAATCATGATCAGAGACCAGGAAACTTTGAACCAGTTGCTAGCGATGATCGAGCGATTCGTGCGGGAGCGGCTTGTGCCGGCTGAGGACCGGCTCGCGGAAGACGAGCGGGTGCCCGAAGAAATTGTTGAAGAAATGAAACAGCTCGGTCTCTTCGGCCTGACCATCCCGGAAGAATACGGTGGCCTCGGCCTGACCATGGAAGAGGAAATTCTCGTTTCGATTGAACTCGGCAAGACTTCGCCGGCGTTCCGCTCGCTGATCGGCACCAATAACGGCATCGGCTCGGCCGCGATCGTATTCAACGGCACCGAGGAACAGAAACGCAAGTATCTGCCCAAGTACGCCAGCGGCGAATGGTTGAGCTGTTTCTGTCTCACCGAGCCCGAGGCCGGCTCGGACGCGGCCTCGCTGCGAACCACGGCAGTGCGCGACGGCGACCACTACATACTGAATGGCTCCAAGCGATTCATCACCAATGCGCCGGTCGCCCAGACCTACAATGTAATGGCGCGAACCGACTCGGACAACAAGGGCGCCCGAGGCATCTCCTCGTTCATCGTCGAACGCGGCACACCGGGAATCACGCTCGGGTCGGTCGACAGGAAAATGGGCCAGGCGGGCTCGCTTACCTGTGACGTGATGTTCGACGACTGCCGGGTGCCGGCGGCAAACATAATCGGCGAGGAAGGCGAGGGATTCGTCACCGCGATGAAGGTGCTCGACCGGGGCCGGCTGCACATCTCGGGCGTCGCCGTCGGACTGGCCGAGCGCCTGATCGCCGACGCGCTCGATTACGCCATGCAGCGCAAACAGTTCGGCAAACCGATCGCCGAGCAGCAACTCATACAGGCCATGCTTGCCGATTCCCGCACCGAGGCCTACGCCGCGCGCTGCATGGCGCTGGAAACGGCGCGCAAGCGCGACGCCGGCAAAAACGTCACGCTGGAATCCGCCGCCTGCAAACTGTTCTGCACCGAAATGGTGGGCCGCGTCGCCGACCGCGCCGTGCAGATTCACGGCGGCTCGGGCTACATGTCCGAGTTCGCGGTCGAGCGCTTTTACCGCGACGTCAGATTGTTGCGCCTCTACGAAGGCACCAGCCAGATCCTGCAACTCGTCGTCGCCAGGAACATGATCAGGAACTCCCGTTGACGATCAGGTAAAAGACTGATATACACACTGGAATACACACAAGCAGGTGTAAGGATATGCGGACCAATATTGATCTTGACCAGAAACTGGTGCTGGAGGCGCAGCGGCTAAGCCGGATCAAAACAAAAAAGGCTTTGGTGCACCAGGCGCTGCTGGAGTTTGTGTCGAATCGCAAGCGGCTCGATCTTCGGGAACTTAAAGGCAGCAATCTGATCGACGAAGATTATGACCACAAGGCGCTACGATAGACAGGCGGCTGATTCCGATGTACTTGGTGGATACTTCGGTCTGGATAGACTACGTCCGGGATCGAGAAGGGCCGCATGTTGATTTTCTTGAGGAAATTCTGTCAAATCCTCAAGCCGTCACGACTATGCCGCTCATTTACATGGAGGTTTTGCAAGGCGCCCGAGACGTCGATTCCTTCAGACGATTGGAAAACTTTTTCGGTGGACAAAGATTTGTTGACTTTAAACAGCCGCCAGCCATCTGCCACGCTGCAGCGGCCCGAATGTCCTTCGACTGCAAAAAGCGGGGCATCACTATTCGTTCGAGCGTGGACTGCCTGATCGCGCAGTGCGCCATCGAAAACGACTTGACACTCCTTCATCACGATCGCGATTTTCAGCGAATCGCCGAGGTCGTGCCCAAGCTTCGCGAGAAGAGCTTTCTCAACTGACAATTGACCGATTGCCACCCATCCGTATCTAACTGCTCTTTGACGCACCCGCCTCAGCCAGAGATTTGAAAATGGGTGTCCCGCTGTTCGCAACTCTGAAACGACCGCTAAGGATGGGCAACGCGGGGACTATGGAGACAGAATCGGATAGATGACCTTCCGACAATCGTCAATGTCTAAGCGCAATTCGGCCTCGTTGACGCATTCAAGGTATAGCTGTTCGCTGTAGATTAATTCAAACATGGTATAGGCAACTGCGATAATGGCGAGCAGAAGGAGGATATTCACTAGCGCATTTCGGATCATGTTCAATTCTCGTTCTGTGAGTGTCGATCTACTGGTCTTGTTCGAGGTACATGCCCATCAATTCCCCTACGCAACGCAATATCAACGAAGGATATAAAGACTGGTGTTCATCTTCTTCTATTATCCTCTGGTGCAGCGGACTAGTGAGCATTTCGGTTAGGTATGCATTCGCCACTCTTTCGGCTAATTCCTCCGGCGTTGAACTTCCAGTTATCTGCTCGAACTGCTCAATACAGGGCTGAGCGACGAGAGCGACTAATTCTTGCTTCAACGTCACCGCGTCTGCGCCATGCAAATTTGCGGCAACTATTAACAGCAAGCTGGCGGCAATCAATCTATTCATCGGCTTCTATCTCGTTTTGGGATTCATTCAGGGTCGAGCGGCGCGACTACTCCGCTTTCCATTCGCCACACCATGACGAAGACGGAACAATCGGCCGTGAACATATCGACGCTATCCACAACCGCACAATTTCCGTACTCCCGCCCGTTTTCAGCATAGGAACTGATGGAAGGGTCTTGCGCAGCGGCAATAGGAGTCAAAAGAGCGAGCAAAGCAACGGCGAGCTTTTTCATGTCCCGATTCTCCATGTACGAATGCCGCAAAGTTAAGAAGTGCTAGCTTGAGGTTGAATCATCCCTTCGAGCTTGGCGACGCACTCGCTTAGACTTGTTAATGAATCTTTCAATTCGCGGTAGTCGCTGTCCATCTTGTCACGCAGCTTGTCCGATGCGGCAGTAATCTGCCGCTGAAGGTATAGCACGACCGAAAGAGCGATAACGGCATTCGTGGCCGCATTCTCCAGCAAGTTAATTACGTTCATTTGTCTCCCCTTTTTCCATGCTGAAGCTATCAGAAGGTATCAAATGCGGCAAGCCGCCACCCAGCTTTGAACAAAGCCTTTACACGCTGTAATTGTTTCGATTACACTGCGCCGATGATACGGAAATTTCGCCACAAGGGACTCAAGCGATTTTTCACCGATCCGCGCTATAGCGACAAGCGCGGAATCAATCCAGAAACGGAGGCGCGACTGATGGTGATTCTCGATGCGCTGGACGTAATCGAAAAGGCGGAAGAGATGAATATCGCGGGATTATTTTTCCACAAGTTGAAAGGCGACAGGCAAGATGAGTACAGCGTTCGGGTCACCGCCAACTGGCGCGTCACTTGGAAAATGGACGGCGAAGACGTGATCGGCGTGAATCTGGAGGACTATCATTGATGAACCGCAAACCTTCGCATCCCGGAGCGTTGATCAGGAACGTGGTCTTGCCGGAGACCGGATTGACCGTAAGCTCGCTCGCAGAACGTTGCGGCGTGGCGCGAAACACCATGTCGAAAGTCGTGAACGAACGCGGCGACGTCACCGGAGACTTGGCGATTCGATTGAGCCGCGTGCTCGGTAGCACCCCCGAATTTTGGCTGACCATGCAGGCGAAATTGAACTTGTGGCTGTTGGAACAGCGGAACGGCGAAATCTACAACCGCATGGAGCGGGTTCAAATCGGCTGACGGCACGCGGCGTCGCAGACTTCGCTCCGTGCAGAATGACGAAGCATGAGCGCTAATTTACAATGGACTACAATTTCCGGTAGCGCAATCACGGAGCCGTGCGATGTACAACAAGATTCTGGTGGCCATAGACCTTTCCGACGATTCACACAAGGTGATTGCAACCGCGGTCCGGCTGTCCGAGGACCCGGCCAAACTGCATCTCGTGCATGTCGTCGAACCCGTTGCCGCAGCCTATAGCATGGATTTGTACGCCGTCAACATCAACGAACTGCACGAGGAAGCCATCGCGTTCGCCGCCGAGCGCCTCAAGGCCATCGCCAGGGAAGAAGGCCTGCAGGAAGACCAGATTCATACCCTGCCCGGCTCCCCCGCCGCGGAAGTGCCCAACCTGGCAATGGAGATCGAAGCCGACGCCATCGTCATCGGCAGCCACGGCCACTCGGGCTGGAAAGCGCTGATCGGCTCCACGGCGATGAAATTGCTGCATCACGCCAGATGCGACGTGCTGACGGTCCACGTCTGCTGCGATTGAAAATCAGAGGTGCTGCTGGAACCACTCCAGGCGCAGGCGGTTGGCTCTGACCGCATTCTCCCCCCGAAATCCGTGCTGACCGCCGGCAATGGTGACGAACTCCGCTTCGACGCCCTGCTCCTGGAATTCCGCGTACAAGTCTTCCGACTCGCTGATGGGCACCAGATCGTCGGCGTCGCCGTGGATCAGCAAGGT
>JANQSV010000323.1 GCA_028279115.1 Pseudomonadales bacterium | reverse complement strand
CATGGCGCTACGGATCGCGGCTGTTTCTCGATTTGCTACACTCTCGCCTCGATCGAGTACCGTTGCACCAAGGCTACGGATCGCGGCTGTTTCTCGATTTGCTACACTAGCAGGATGCGCATGAGCCAGTATCCCCAAGCTACGGATCGCGGCTGTTTCTCGATTTGCTACACTTATATGCTCGGCGATATCGAGGATCCCTAGCTACGGATCGCGGCTGTTTCTCGATTTGCTACACTTAGCTTTACCATAAGGTATTGATTCACCTGAGATTTCGTCCGCTCGCTGGTCAAAATAATTCCAGCTGGGCGGGCGGAATCGGTGGTGCATCACGGGTTTTCCCAACGTAAGTCTCCATCCGACCGAACTGTTTGTCGGTTATTGTCAATAGTCGAACTTCTCCGGCAGAAGGAACCAAGCGGCCTATCCTGGCGGCATGTACTCTTGCATTCTCGATCGAGGCGCAGTGACGAATATAGACGGAGTACTGCATCATCGTAAATCCATCCTTCAAAAGATCAGTTCGAAACCTGGCATATGCCCGGCGCGCCTTCGGCGTGTCTATTGGCAGATCAAACATTGCGATTACCCACATTGAACGCCAGCCCCACGGCACTGTCTTTATCCCTTCAAATGTGGCCGAGGTCTTATCCATTTTCCTCGGTATTGGTAATGTCGGTCTCCACCGGGAGTCCTTTCGGAAGTGCCAGTTCACGGTTGCCGCCGGTTAGCGCCCGGCAAAGAGATGCGGCACTGGTATGCAAGGCAAGTAGTAACGGTTCCCGACGTTCCGAAATACATACTGTTTCGTTAAACAGGGAAAGTAGAGCTGCCCGGGTTTCCCGCACCGATAATTCTGGTACTGGCGATTCGCATCCTTGCGCTAATTGACAAACTTTCCAGTCAACATAGGGCCTGTAAGGCTCCAGGAGATCATCCGCGAGACAGAACGGATTGCCGCGATGCCTGTGATGCACACCGAGGGAGGGAATCAACCCCGTTGCGACAACGGCGCGCGCTACCGCCGCCCTAATTACGGCATAGCCATAATTCAGGATCGCATTTACATCCTCAGCCCCCCGGTCGCGCCGAAACGCCTTTCCAAAAAGGCGTGGCCAGTATCTCTGAGCAGCTTGGGCTTCCAGATTGTCCGGGTCACCCGAACGCACTCGACGGGCCATTGGCACAAGTCCCCCGTGATTCCCCGTGAAATGAGAAAGCACAGCTCCCTGCTGCAAAATCTTGGCTTTCACGATTGTCTGCCACGTGCGTTTTTGTATCGCTTTGCTAGCCTCGATCTGAGCTCGATGGCGTTCAGTCTGGACGTGATGAGCATCTAGCGGAAGCATCATTCCAACGGGCAAGTGGTCTCTACCGGTGACTAGCACAGTTGCGCCAGCTTCCAAGAGTGAAAGGAATACGGATTGTGTATAGGTTGCCTGTATGTCGTCCACGATCACAACGCCCAAATCCTCAATTGGAAGTGTCGCCTTTGGCAAATCGGGCCGTTCAATAACGAGCTGACGGTGCTTGACAGAGAGTCGGGTGCCGGGGGTCGAAAATTCAACTGTCTTGCGAATCATTGGCGACGAAGAATTAATCGTTTGCAGGACGTACTCGGCCAATCGGATCCACAGACAGTTTTTTGGGTTCTCTTTTCATGAATCCACGGAAACGAGGCTCAAAATCGTTACGCTTGCCGTCCACCCCCAAGCGATGGGCTTCATTTGCAGTGGTCGGACGCGCGTCGTTAAGTCGGCCAAGCACAGGTCTGCCTGAGGAATTGATTCCGTGAACGACCCATAAACCCGATTCGTCTCCTTTTTGGAACTCAATGATGTCGCCAGGTGAAAGCGTCATCAATAATGTTGCGCCATCACCGATACTACGCTGAACTACAGCTTGATTTGACGCCAATCGTCTTGATGCCTCCATTAGACTGACAACCTGAAAGCACGAATCGCCATTCGTTTTTCGGTAAATCGCCATATGGTGATTATTGCCAAGTTCAGCATGACCTGTGGAAACACGCGACATCAGTCCGACTTGCCGCTTCATTCGCAACCGGACCTTGCGGATTTCGGGTCCTTTTCGGCCTTTCTTGGGATAGGGTGGGAAGGCCTTTTTGGGGTCGCCACCACAGTCGTTGACCCAAGCCAGAACAATTTCACGCACTTTTTGATCTGGCCACAAATCCCTGTTTTTCTCATCAAGCTCGGATTGGCCTATATCCTCAACGTTCTTCCGAGTGACGAAATACCTGTATGTAACTCCGTCGCGGCCAGATGTTTCTTCACCTGTGTCACCATAAATTGTCTCCTTGTGTAGCGCACCTGATACCTTTTTGCGCACTCGATGCGAAACGACAATGTCTGCAACCGCCTGCTCCGCATCGTTTCTTATCGTCTTCCATGGAGTCGGCAGGCTTGGCTGCGGCTTGCCAGGGTCGTCCTCTGCCTGCCAATACCTGGAAAGTTGCTGTGTCATAACCGCATGGCAGCACGCGACCGTGAGTGCGTCTATTGCGTGATGCCGGTGATCAGAACGCGTTTTCTCGCCGTCACCGGCAAGAATATTGTTGAGTCCCCACAGGCGGCGGAGATGTGCGGTAACCCGTCCAGAAACTGAAAACACATTCACAGGCGCCTCAATTCCTCGATCAGGCCACAATTTTTTCAAATAGGTGACGGCTTCACGTGCGGCATAACCCGTGTCGTTCAATTGCCGAGCGGCGAAGTCATCCGGAATCTCGGGCGCCAAAAATCTTCGTATTTTGGCGGAAGACATGCCGGTCCCACCTTTTGGGGCCTTCATGTCAAAGAGCCGGCTGGTTAGAGCTTCCCACTCTCCGCTGTTGCCATCCAAAAATTCATGCGGAGTGCTGTTACCCTTTTTCTGGTTTACATCTTTGCGACACAAGGTCTTGTTCATAAAGCTATTGTCGAGGGAGCGCGATCTTGGCCAGATATGTTCCACGTCAAATTCTGCACTGCGGAACAGGGCATCGAATGAAATTGCATCTCCGGTGAAGGGACATCTGTGCTGACATTCTTTCCATAGCAGCCACTTTTCAATGTCTTGTCTCGATGGATGTTCTATATTGTTTTCCCTGAGACTATCCCGAGCCTCTTTTCGCCTTTTTTCCTGCCGTCGAATACCGCTTGCCTTTTCTTCGCGCTGACGTTTCGAGTTGCCAACATCACGCGCAACCTCTATATGTATGAGATCTGGTTTCCCATACATACTGATCAGATTGTTAACTACCTTACGCAATTCGTTTCGTGTACGGACAACAGTGGGATTGCGCAGTTTGGCTATATTTTTGCTTTCCTCCTTTTCGGCGGGACTTGGAAGCCGGTCAAATACCTCACCGGTTGGCTGTTCCCGACAAGGGAAAGTTTCAGAACGCCAACGTTCCCAGTCGGGGCTGTTAACGATCTCACCGAATCTCACCCCGGCTTCCAGATGCGGCAAAATAGTACTGAGAGCCTCGATGGAATATGGTTCCCAACCAGACGATAATTTTATTTGGCTGATTGAATCGGCTTGTTCTTGAGTCAAACCAAATTTCTTGACGAATTCGTCTACTGCGGCTTTTCTGCGACTCTTTCTCTTGTTTGCAGGGAGAATGATGACTCTTTGACCACCCACTTCCTTGTAGTCTGCCTGCCATAACCGATCCGGAATCGAATCTCGAATTTCCTGCTTGTGCGGATGATCTTGCCAACCATCGTCAAAAATTTCCGCCAGCCTCGCTTCAATGGTATTTCCCAGAAGCTTTTTTTCCTGACCTTCTTCAAGATTGAACTTCAGCCTCTTCTCTTCCCCGGGAAATCCACGAATACGGTACAAGTGGGTGAGCGCTCGCCGAACACCCGGCCAAGTCATGGAAGTCTGTTCTTGTAGATTTGAAAGAATTACTTCACGCTCCTCATCGTCGAGAGGCCGCTGTTGCGACCCAACGAGCGAAAGATTATTGAGCTTTTCTAGCATACGCTTTTGCTGCGATAACCACGAACTCCTTGGGCACAACCTGGACCCAGGAATGAATGGGCATTCACCAAGCGTATTTAACCGCCAGAACACCGGTCTCTGAAAGAAGATGGCGTTTCGGACAGCATCGCGATAAGACTCTGGAATAAGTGGCATCCAAATACTGTCAAACTCCTCTTCAACAATATTGCGAATGGCATGCCTACCTCGTTTACGCTCATTCGGAGCCGTCTCAGCCAGCCATGCGCCGAGAGTTTTCCCATTCTTTCTCAAGGCCGCAATGGTTTCGTCTCGTGCGGATTCGGCTTTCCTTTCGTCGGAGTCCGGCTTAGGGGATTCCATATCACTGGAAATCTCATCGATATCTCGACCCTTGAAGTGCCGCCGCTGAGCGAGGTGATAAATTGCGCGACCGATTTCGTATGGAGACAACTTTCCGCCCTCAAACGCCCGCTTACGTAACTCATATGGGTCGACGCGCATAACGTCGTTCCAATCGGATTCATTTTTCGCAGGCAGCAATCCGGCATCATTCAACAGCTCATTCAGCACCCTCCGGCGCTCACGCCGACGACGCAATTGTCGGCGCCGGAGGCGCGCTTGACGCCGCTCCTGATTAATTGGGGTTCCATTCGGATCCCGCGCTTCAGGGAAAACACGTACGCCCAAGCGGCAGATCTCCCCCTCACCGAGGTCGTGGTCATGTCTGATTACGGCAAAGCCTATTGATGTGGTGCCAATGTCAATGCCGAAGATGAGTTTCATCATGGAAATCGTGGTAGTTGCAGACTTCGCGGCAGATGCTATCATCGCAACCGTAGCAAATCGAGAAACGGTCGATTTACTTTACGTAGCAAATTGACCCTTTTCGAGCGGGCTCGGTGTCCCAAGGTCATCCACCGAACTTCAGGCTCACATCCTAGGGTGTGGGCCTGTTGTGCTTTTACGCTACGCAAAGTTTCTCAGACGCCGGGCTACCACAATGTGCCAAGATGGTTCTAATGGGACACCCATCGCATACCTGTGCGGAAAGCACATCATTTAGTTGAATGACGGCTCTTTCAGAGGCATCTTGCCGAACGGTCGCCACCGCGTTACTCGAATGGCATTTGCACTGGGCAACAATAGGAAAATCGCCCCTCCAGATTCTGATTCAACCGCATACCCTCCCGTTGAACTGATCGAAGTGAGTGTCCCATGCGTTGGCGAAGACCTCACCGGCGGCGCTCCCGAACTTTTTCAAGGAAAATTAGGAGTAGTCATGCAAGCACCGGATATACTGGACGAAACGCACAAGCTGGAAGAATCCGGAATGGAACGGTCTTGGGCCGAAGCCGTCGCCAAAACCATCGCAAAAGCGGTCGAGCCGCTTGCAACCAAAGCCGATCTCGAAGCTGAATCCAAGGCAAGGCGTAAAGACCTCAAAGCCATGCAAAAGAAGTTGGATTCCAAGATCGCTATGCTGCGGCTAGAGGTCAAGTCCGACATTCTATCCCTCAAAGTGTGGTTGCTAGTCATTCTCCTGGGCATGTGGGGCAGCCTCTCCGCTCTGATCTTATACACGCAATGAAACACGAGCCCCGCTTTTTAGCCTTCGGTCAACGGGCCACTACCAGAACAGCAGGCCCGTTTCCTCCCTGCGAATCCGCACCCAGGCTGGTGCCAGCAGACTACAACAACCGGCTAAAACAATTGGCAGCCGCGCCGCAAGACCACCCGACCCTCGGGCCAGCACCATTATCGCCATGCGAAACTTACATGTGCTTGGACGCGGTAGAGTGTTACAGAAACTTCTCGATATCTTCGTATTTAAAGTCGGCGTCGCGGCCAATCAGGAAGGATGGCGCGAAGCGATCAATCAATCTCTGCCCTGGCTTCAGAGATTCACGAACGCTCTTCCGTACTTGGCTGAGCTGCTCGTTGGAGGGGTTCACGATGCCGTTACGTTTTAGAACGGCCGTGACTATTCGCTCCTGCCGTTCTTGCAGCCGTTTACCCATGCAGTAGGTGTGGATGTATCGCAGTAGTGACTGAAAAAATAGACCTTGGCAATGTAACGACTTCATGCCCGCACCAAGGGTGGCATCGAATGCACTTGTTACATTTGAGGTTTGAATGACTTTGCGGTAGAAGTCGAGCGTCTGATCTTCCAAAAAGCCGACACTGATTTCCGATGGCGGCGCACAAAACAGATAGGCCGGGACAGCCTTCTTCAGGCTCACTTTCTTATAGAGATGAAGCCCATAGCACAGGGCAAGGACGCAGGTGAGATTGTTCTCAGTCGCGACATTCAGTCTGCGAAGAAGCCCAATGAGGTCGGTCCATCCAATTTGTTCGCCACTCGGAGCAAGTAATAGGCTATCAGCAACCGTCCCGTGGGCGTCGACGTGGACTACCGGTCGCAACCCTTGTTCGGCGCTCGACGTCAACTCATTGAAGATCTTTACCAGTTCGGTACGGTCGCCAACCGAATACTCGAAGACCGGGAAACCGCCCGCGGCGGCGAGTACTTCAAGGTCCTCCAAGATGCGTCGCGTGGGACCCATCTCTATTTCGGGTAGCGAATGAATCCAGGCAATTGCGTTGGTCTGCAATGTTCCCGAGAACGTAAGTGCGGTGTCCGAATACGATATCATTGTAAAAATCTACATCCCGTCGAATTGAATATTTAGGCCCTGCTGTATCTCAACTCTTCCGATGGGATACCCATTTTCGGGTGGATGTCCCGTGTTGCCGTTGTTTCTCGGCAATGGCAGACATCGTTGAGGCCGAGGCATCGGAAAAACTCGACAGAAACGTTGGCATCGACCTTTCCACGCTGTTCGCCGCCCACATTATGGGCCAGGCGCGGGCCTATGGCAGCCTTGTCAATGCCGGTATGGAATCAGGCAGTACCGCCAGCATCTGTTCGTTGCAAGTGGATTGACACATTCTGTTATCAAGTATTCTCGAAATCATTGTAGGGCGTATTCAACGTGACAGCAGCGTAAAACTCCAAAAGACATTGCTCGTTTGCACAGTCTACTTCGACATATCTGAACTCCATTTCCCGAATCCGCTCTCTTGCAGCATCAAATTCGCATTTGAGTTCAGGAAAATTTTCAAATTGTTTCTTAACTCCTTTGTAGTCCCGCTCAATATTGGTAG
Source organism: Pseudomonadales bacterium (assembly GCA_028279115.1). Taxonomy (GTDB): domain Bacteria; phylum Pseudomonadota; class Gammaproteobacteria; order Pseudomonadales; family Pseudohongiellaceae; genus UBA9145. Next base: position 12,335 of record JANQSV010000323.1, on the reverse strand, counting down.
CTTCTCGCGCAATCTTAAGCGCAAATGGAGCTTGGTTATGATTATTAGTCGAATGTTCCGTCCATCGTTCTCGAATGCGGTTTGTCCGCCCTACATACAGATGCTTGCCATTGCTGGGATCAGTGAATAAATATACGCCTGAAATTCGAGGTTTCCTGGGGAAACCTCTTTTCTGAGCAGGTTTCGCATTCAGAAGCTGGTGATACAAGGGCAGGATTCGATCTACTAAGGACTGAAATTCGCGGCTGGGATAGAGTTTCGCCACTAGCAAACAGTCGCGGGGTTTTCGACCACTTCGGGTTCAGCCGGAAATTCCGGAAAAGCCTCAAGAACATCTGTCCAGTCTTCCGGTTCAATCACTTCGGGTGAAGGTTCTAGGAAAAGTGCAGCTTGCTCCAGAGCAATCCCTATCATCGCTTCCGCAATAGCCCAAACTGAAGTTCCAAACAGGCCAGCGATCCAGTTAAGTACCAGCAGCCAGAATGCCAGCTTGATCAAAAACCAAATCAGACTAAAGCTGTCTGCCACCATATTGGCGGCGGATGATCGTTGTGCTCGCCTTTGCATTTTTTCCTGCTTTTCAGCAACAGCCGCAAGCCTTCTTGAATTTCTGACTTGCTGCATTCCGAGAATCGTTCTTAAGCTTCTATGATAGTCTTCGTCTGGCATTTTCATTGCTTCCCATTAAGGGGATTGGAGACCCAACCGCCCGCCGCGCCGGTAGTCTTCAATGACTTCGCATTATCCGACTCAAGGTTGGTCTTGTGCTGCGAGCAACCGGGACAGTCAAAACGTATCAGGGAGTATCAGACGGTTGCAAGTGCTTGATTGTAAGTAACAAAAAATTTTCCTTACAATCGGATACTTAAGTTATTGATTTTTCTTGTGCCTTCGCCAAACGCAAAATGACGGTTTTGGGACCCGCACAGCGTGAGTCGCCGTCTGGGGTGCGGTTTGCAGCGGGCGTGCGAGGCAGGGATGCCGAGCCCGAAGCCTACAGGGATGTATTTACGGCGTCCGCTGCAGACCGCACCGCAGACGGCGACGGATCGAAGCCACCGGGCGGCAATGAGTCGAAACTACCACCCGATTCAAGTCCGGCGGTCAATCGGTGGAAACGGTCTCCGATGAGGCCTCCGCTTCTTTCTGGAATTCTTCGGTGAATTTGGCTTCGAAGTCTTCTTCCAGTTCTTCGACGTAGTCCTTCTTGCGGGCTTCGTGATAGGCGAGGCCGGTTCCGGCCGGGATCAGGCGGCCGACTACGACGTTTTCCTTGAGGCCTCGCAGGAAATCGCGCTTGCCGGTAACCGCGGCCTCGGTGATCACCCGGGTGGTTTCCTGGAAGGAAGCCGCCGAGATGAAGGATTCCGTGGCGAGTGAGGCTTTGGTTATGCCGAGCAGCACGCGCTCGAAGCTCGCTTCGCGCAGTTCCGGTTCCTCCTCCTTGCCTTCTTCGCGGGCGGTTTCGTTGCGCGCGGCGATCTCTTCGTTCAGTTCGCGCAGCCCCTCGTTGATTTCGAGAATCTGGGTGTACGCGACCTGTTCGCCCTTGATCAGGCTGGTATCGCCGGGATCGGTGATCTCGACCTTGCGCAACATCTGCCGCACGATGACCTCGATGTGCTTGTCGTTGATGCGCACGCCTTGCAGGCGGTACACGTCCTGAACTTCGTTGACGATGTATTGCGCCAGCGTCTCCACGCCTTTCAGGCGCAGCACGTCGTGGGGCGCCGGCGGACCTTCGGATACGACTTCGCCCTTTTCGATCTGCTCGCCTTCGAACACGGTCATGTTGCGCCATTTCGGAATCAGCGCCTCGTACGGTTCCCGCGCCTCGCCGTCTTCGCCGTCGAGCGGCGTGATGACCAGTCTGCGCTTGCCCTTGGTCTCCTTGCCGAAACTGACGGTGCCCGAGATTTCCGCGAGGATCGCCGGCTCCTTCGGCTTGCGCGCTTCGAACAGGTCCGCCACCCGCGGCAGGCCGCCGGTGATGTCGCGAGTCTTGGTGCCCTCCTGGGGCACTCGGGCGATGATGTCGCCGATTTGCAAATCCGTGCCGTCTCGCATGTCGATGATGGCGTTGGACGGAAGCGGATAATGAGCGGCGATTTCGGTGCCCGGCATGTTGACCGGCTTGCCCTTGGCGTCGACGACGTTCACCGCCGGCCGCAATTCCTTGGCCGAGGTCGCGCGTTCGTTGGGATCGATGACCGACATGCTGGTCAGACCGGTGATTTCGTCGGTCTGTTCGCGCACGGTAATGCCTTCTTCCACGTGCTCGAAGGCGACCACTCCCGCAACTTCCGCGATGATCGGATGCGTATGCGGATCCCAGGTGGCGACGATCTGGCCCGCTTCGACCTCGGCGTGCCTGCCGACCGAGATCACCGCGCCATATGGCAGTTTGTAACGCTCGCGTTCGCGGCCGCCGGTATCGTTGACGATCAATTCGCCCGAACGCGAAACCACAACGAGTTCGCCCCTGGTGTTCTCGACCGTCTTCATGTTGCTCAGATGGATCGAACCGGTGGTTCGCACCTGCACAGAGTCGCTTGCGGTGGCCCGGGAGGCGGCGCCGCCGATATGGAAGGTGCGCATGGTCAATTGCGTGCCCGGTTCCCCGATCGACTGCGCCGCGATCACGCCGACGGCCTCGCCGACGTTGACCAGATGGCCGCGCGCCAGATCGCGCCCGTAACATTGACTGCAAATCCCGAAGCGGGTTTCGCAGGTAATGGGCGAACGCACGTGGACCTGGTCCACGCCGCAGGATTCGAGCCGGTCCACGGTGCGCTCGTTGATCATGAAGCCGGCCTCGGCGATGATTTCTCCCGTGCCGGGATCGACGATATCACTTGCGAGCACCCGGCCGAGCACCCGGTCGCCCAGCGGCGCGATAATATCTCCGCCTTCGATGATCGGCGCCATGTTGAGTCCGTTTCCGGTGCCGCAATCCTGCTCCGTGATCACCAGATCCTGGGAGATATCGACCAGGCGCCGTGTCAGATAGCCGGAATTGGCTGTCTTCAGGGCGGTATCGGCCAGACCCTTCCGCGCGCCGTGGGTCGAGGTAAAATACTGGGAAACGTTCAGTCCCTCGCGAAAATTCGCGGTAATCGGCGTTTCGATGATCGAGCCGTCGGGCCGCGCCATCAGGCCGCGCATGCCGGCGAGCTGGCGAATCTGGGCCGGCGAGCCCCGGGCGCCGGAATCCGCATACACGAACACCGAATTGAAGGACTCCTGGATTTCCTCTTCGCCCTCGCGATTGACGACGGCCTCGGTCGACAAGCCCTGCATCATCGACTTGGCCACTTTTTCGTTCGCACTCGACCAGATGTCGATCACCTTGTTGTACTTCTCGCCCTGGGTGACGAGGCCGGAGGCAAACTGGTTTTCGATTTCTTCGACCTCGGCGTTCGCCTGGCTGATGATCCTGGCCTTTTCCTCCGGTATTTCGAAATCGTTGACGCCGATGGACGAGCCGGAAACGGTGGAGAACTTGTAGCCGGTATACATGAGCTGGTCGGCGAAGATCACCGTTTCCTTCAGACCGACGTTGCGGTAGCACACATTGATGATGCGCGAAATCTGCTTTTTCGCCATCTTCTGGTTAACGAGCTCGAACGGCAGCCCTTCAGGCACGATATTGAACAGCAGCACTCTGCCGACGGTCGTATCGTAGATCTCCGTACTCGTTTCGAGTTCGTCGTTCTCGTTCAGGTTGGAACTGGTGATGCGGGCCTTGATGCGCGCGTGCAATTCAACATTGCCGGTCTCGTAGGCGCGTTGCACCTCGGCGGCATCCGCGAACACCATGCCTTCACCCTTGCCGTTGATCCTTTCCCGGGTCATGTAATACAGACCGAGCACCACGTCCTGTGAAGGCACGATGATGGGCTCGCCGTTGGCCGGCGCGAGGATGTTGTTGGTGGACATCATCAGGCTGCGGGCTTCGAGTTGCGCTTCCAGCGTCAGCGGCACGTGCACGGCCATCTGGTCGCCGTCGAAGTCGGCGTTGTAGGCGGCGCAGACGAGCGGATGCAACTGGATCGCCTTGCCTTCGATCAATACCGGTTCGAAGGCCTGGATGCCGAGCCGGTGCAAGGTCGGCGCGCGGTTGAGCAGCACCGGATGTTCGCGGATCACTTCGGCGAGAATATCCCAGACTTCGGCGGTCTCGCGCTCGACCATCTTCTTCGCCGCCTTGATCGTCGTCGCCAGGCCGCGCGCTTCGAGCTTGCCGAAGATGAACGGCTTGAACAGTTCCAGCGCCATCTTCTTGGGCAGGCCGCATTGATGCAGTTTCAGCGCCGGGCCCACCACGATTACCGAGCGGCCCGAATAGTCGACGCGCTTGCCGAGCAGATTCTGGCGGAATCGTCCCTGTTTGCCCTTGATCATGTCCGCCAGCGACTTCAGCGGGCGCTTGTTGGAGCCGGTTATGGCGCGGCCGCGGCGACCGTTGTCGAGCAGCGCGTCGACGGCTTCCTGCAACATGCGCTTTTCATTGCGCACGATGATATCGGGCGCGTTCAGATCGAGCAGGCGCTTGAGCCGATTGTTGCGATTGATGACCCGGCGATACAGGTCGTTCAGGTCCGAGGTGGCGAAACGACCGCCATCGAGCGGCACGAGCGGACGCAAATCGGGCGGCAGCACCGGCAGCACGGTCATGATCATCCATTCGGGCTTGTTGCCGGATTCGAGAAACGCCTCAAGCAGTTTCAGCCGCTTGGACAGTTTTTTCAGCCTTGTTTCGGACTTGGTGGTCGGAATCTCTTCGCGCAGGCGCATCACTTCGGCTTCCACGTCGAGATCCTTCATTAGTTCCTGCACGGCTTCGGCGCCCATCTTCGCCTCGAACCGATTAACGAAACTTTCCATGGCGGCGTAGTAGAGTTCGTCGGAAAGCAATTCTCCGGGCTGGGGAGCCTTGTAGGTTTTCCCGTCATACTCAAACACTTCGTCTTCGCCAAGCTCCGAGTAGGTAACGACGAAGGATTCGAAATAGAGAATCCGCTCGATATCGCGCAAGGTCATGTCGAGCAACAGACCGATGCGCGACGGCAGCGACTTCAGGAACCAGATATGCGCGACCGGGCTGGCGAGTTCGATATGCCCCATGCGCTCCCGGCGCACCTTGGACAAGGCCACCTCGACACCGCATTTCTCGCAGATCGAGCCGCGATGCTTGAGCCGCTTGTATTTGCCGCAGAGGCATTCGTAATCCTTTACCGGGCCGAAGATCTTGGCGCAGAAAAGGCCGTCGCGCTCGGGCTTGAACGTCCGGTAGTTGATCGTCTCGGGTTTTTTCACTTCGCCGTGGGACCACGAACGGATCATCTCCGGCGAAGCCAGCGAGATGCGAATGGAATCGAAATCTTCGGACTGCGATTGCGATTTGAGCAGGCCATAAAGGTCTTTCATGCTTTCTCCTCCAGGGAGCCGACAGTGCTGTTACCAAAGTCCCATGTCATTGCGGTCATGACGTTACTTGCTGACTTCCAGCTCCATGTCGATTCCGAGCGAACGGATTTCCTTCAAAAGTACATTGAATGATTCCGGCATGGCCGGCTCCATCCGATGGTCGCCGTCGACGATGTTCTTGTACATCTTGGTGCGTCCCGCGACATCGTCGGATTTCACGGTCAGCATCTCCTGCAAGGTGTAGGCGGCGCCATAGGCTTCGAGCGCCCAGACTTCCATCTCGCCGAAGCGCTGGCCGCCGAACTGGGCCTTGCCGCCAAGCGGCTGTTGCGTAACCAGACTGTAGGAACCGGTGGAGCGGGCATGCATCTTGTCGTCCACCAGATGATTGAGCTTCAGCATGTACATGATCCCCACGGTGACCGGCGTATCGAAAGCGTCGCCGGTGCGGCCGTCGAAGAGGATCACCTGGCCGCTTTCGTCCTTGCCGGCCATCTTCAGCATCCGCTTGATTTCCGTCTCCTCCGCGCCGTCGAAAACCGGCGTCGCCATGGGCACGCCGTCTTTCAGGTTTTCCGCCAGTTCCAGCACTTCTTCGTCGGTCAGGCTCTTGAGGTCTTCCTTGCGCTCGCCCACCGAGTTGTAGATTTCCGTCAACAGCTTGCGAAGCGCCGGCGCTTTTTTCTTCTCGCGCAACATCTTGTTGATCATCTGGCCGAGGCCGCGGGAAGCGCGTCCGAGATGGGTTTCGAGAATCTGTCCCACATTCATGCGCGACGGCACGCCGAGCGGGTTGAGCACGATATCCACCGGCTCGCCGTTTTCATCGTAAGGCATGTCTTCCACGGGCATGATCGCGGAGATCACGCCCTTGTTGCCATGCCGGCCGGCGAGTTTGTCGCCGGGCTGCACGCGGCGCTTGATCGCCAGATAGACCTTGACGATCTTGAGGATTCCCGGCGCCAGGTCGTCGCCCTGGGTGAGTTTCTGGCGCTTGTCCTCGAAGCGCTCATCGAGTTCGGCGCGTCTTTCCTCGAGTTGTTCCTGGGCGCGTTCGAGTTGCCGGTTGAGGCCGTCGTTCTTCATGCGCAACTTGAACCAGTCGTCCCGCGGCAGATTGTCCAGGTAGTCCTGGCTCAGCCGCTGCCCGGACTTGAGCTTGGGACCGCCGCTGACTTCCCTGCCCTTGAGCGCCTTGCCGAGACGCTCGTAGGTGGCGCCTTCGACGATGCGGTATTCGTCGTCGATGTCCTTGCGCACCTGATCGAGTTGATATTGCTGGATTTCAAGCGCCCGCTGATCCTTTTCGAGACCGTCGCGGGTGAAGATCTGCACGTCGATCACGGTGCCCCGCACGCTCATCGGCACGCGCAGGGAAGTGTCCTTCACGTCCGAGGCCTTTTCGCCGAAAATCGCGCGCAGCAGTTTTTCTTCCGGCGTGAGCTGGGTCTCGCCTTTCGGCGTGACCTTGCCGACAAGAATGTCGCCGGCGTCGACTTCGGCGCCGATGTAGACGATGCCCGACGCATCGAGCTTGGACAGCGCGCCCTCCCCCACATTGGGAATGTCGGCGGTAATTTCTTCCGAGCCCAGCTTCGTGTCGCGCGCCACGCAGGTCAATTCCTGGATATGGATCGTCGTGAAGCGGTCTTCGGTCACCACCCGTTCCGAAATCAGGATCGAATCTTCGAAGTTGTAGCCGTTCCAGGGCATGAAGGCGATGCGCATGTTCTGTCCGAGCGCGAGTTCGCCGGTGTCGACCGAAGGTCCGTCGGCGAGGATGTCGCCGCGGCTGACCACGTCGCCCTGCTTCACCAGCGGCTGCTGGCTGATGCAGGTGTTCTGGTTGGACCGGGTGTATTTGGTCAACTTGTAGATATCGACCCCGGCTTCGCCGGCGTCGGTCTCGTCGTCGTTGACGCGGACGATCAGGCGCGCGGCGTCGACGCTTTCGATCACCCCGCCCCGTTCGGCGATAAGACATACTCCCGAATCACGCGCCACGATGCCTTCGATGCCGGTGCCCACCAGCGGCTTTTCAGTCTTCAGCGTGGGAATCGCCTGGCGCTGCATGTTCGAGCCCATCAATGCCCGGTTGGCGTCGTCGTGCTCGAGGAATGGGATCAGCGAGGCGGCCACCGAAACCATTTGCTGCGGCGCCACGTCCATGTAGTCGACTTCCTCCCGCGGTTTCAACGTGGTTTCACCCTTGTGGCGCACGGTGACCAGATTGTCGGTCAGTGCGCCCTTGTTGTTCTGCGCAGCGCTGGCCTGGGCGATGACGTATCCGCTTTCGTCGATGGCCGAAAGAAAATCGATCTCGTTGGTGACTTTCGTGCTCGCGACCTTGCGATAGGGACTTTCCAGGAAGCCGTAATGATTTGCCTTGGAATAGGTCGCCAGATTGTTGATCAGGCCGATATTCGGACCTTCGGGAGTTTCGATCGGACACAGTCTGCCGTAATGCGTGGGATGCACGTCGCGCACTTCGAAGCCCGCCCGCTCGCGGGTCAGACCGCCGGGCCCGAGCGCCGAAACCCGGCGCTTGTGGGTGACTTCCGACAACGGATTGTTTTGGTCCATGAACTGCGAAAGCTGGCTCGAACCGAAGAATTCCTTCACCGCGGCCGCGACCGGCTTGGCGTTGATCATGTCCTGGGGCATGAGTCCCTCGGAGTCCGCCATGCTCAAGCGCTCTTTGACCGCCCGCTCGACGCGCACGAGGCCCACGCGGAACTGGTTCTCGGCCATTTCGCCGACCGAACGGATGCGGCGGTTGCCGAGATGGTCGATGTCATCGACCGAACCGAAGCCGTTGCGGATCGCCACCAGGGTTTTGAGCACATCGACGATGTCATCCCTTTCGAGGACCATGGCGCCCTCGGACGTCTTGCGATTCAGACGCCGGTTGAACTTCATGCGCCCGACATGGGAAAGATCGTAGCGGTCGTCGCTGAAGAAAAGGCTGTCGAACAGTTTTTCCGCGGAGTCCGGAGTGGGCGGTTCGCCCGGGCGCATCATCCGGTATATCTCGATTTTCGCTTCGAGAGCGGAATTCGTGGTGTCGATGCGCAAGGTATCCGCAATGAACGGGCCGCAATCGAGATCGTTGGTGTAAACGGTCTGGAATTCGCTGATGCCTTCCGCGACGAAACGTCTGATCAGTTCCGGTCCGATTTCAGTGTTGCAGGGAGCGATGATCTCGCCCGTTTCCTTGTTGACGGCATCGACCGCAAGCGAAGAGCCGATCACGAAATCTTCACTCACTTCGAGTTCGGTCAGGCCGGCCTGTTCCATCTGGCGGATATGACGGCCGGTTATGCGGCGGCCGGCTTCGACGATGACCTTGCCGCGCTTGCCCTTGACGGGGAAAGACAGCACCTCGCCGCGCAGGCGCGAAGGAACGAGTTCCACGGAAATCACCGGTTCGTCGCCGCCCGCCAAGCGAAAAGTATTGCGCTCGTAGAACATTTCCAGGATCTGTTCCGGCGTGAAATCCAGCGCGCGCAGCAATACCGTGGCCGGCAACTTGCGCCGCCGGTCGATGCGGACGTAGACCAGATCCTTGGGATCGAATTCGAAGTCGAGCCAGGAACCGCGATAGGGAATCACCCGGGCCGTATAAAGCAATTTGCCCGAGCTGTGGGTTTTGCCCTTGTCGTGATCGAAGAACACTCCCGGCGATCGATGGAGTTGGGATACGACCACGCGTTCGGTGCCGTTGACGATGAAAGTGCCGGAATCGGTCATCAGCGGGATTTCGCCCATGTAGACTTCCTGCTCTTTCACTTCCTTGATCTTTCTCTGGGACGACTCCTTGTCATACAGGATCAATTGCAGCGTCACTTTCAGGGAGGCCGAATAGGTCGAACCCCGGAGTTGGCATTCCTTGACGTCGAAAACGGGCTTGCCGAGTTCATAACTCTTGTATTCAAGCGCCGCCTTCTCGTTATAGGAACTGATCGGAAACACGGACTTGAACGCGCCATGGAGCCCCTGATTCTTCCGTTCCCCGGCGGGGATGACCGATTGCAGGAACTGCTGGTAGGAATCCACCTGGATGGAAAGCAGATAGGGAATGTCCATCGCGCTCGGCAACTTGCCGAAGTTCTTCCGAATGCGCTTCTTTTCAGTGTAGCTATAGGCCATGTCGTGTTCCTGGATCTGGATAAGCGTCGGCTTGGCGTCGCTCTTTCAAGGGGCGCGGGCAAGCTCCGGATCGATGCCTCATCGTCCGGAGCCTGCCGCTTTCGGTGGCTTTACTTGAGTTCAACAGTTGCGCCGGCTTCTTCCAGTGCTTTCTGCATCGCTTCAACTTCAGCCTTGGGCACGGCTTCCTTGACGGTGGAAGGCGCCCCATCGACCATTTCCTTGGCTTCTTTCAGTCCCAGTCCGGTAATGGCGCGAACCGCCTTGATGACATTGATCTTCTTGTCACCCACAGCGGCGAGCACCACGTCGAACTCGTCCTTCTCTTCGGCCGGCGCGGCCTCGGCCGCGGCGGCTGCCGCGGGCGCCGCGGCAACCGCGGCAGCGGCGGACACGCCGAATTTTTCTTCCATCGCCTCAACGAGCTGGACGACGTCCATAACAGACATTTCGGCGATTGCGTCCAAAACTTCTTGTGTTGATAGAGCCATTACTCCAATTCTCCTGTTTCGATTCGTTCGTTTCGCTTGATTTGCTGTTCGCGTTCAGGCCGCCCGCTTCTGGTCCCGCACCGCTGCCACGGTACGGGTCAGCTTGCCGGGCACATCCTTGACGATCCGCGCGAGCCTGGTTGCCGGAGCGAGCATGACTGTCATCAGCATCGCCCGGGCCTGGTCGAGGGTCGGCATCTTGGCGAGCACGTCGATATCGCGCGGCTCGAGCAATCTGCCGCCGATGGACAGGGCCTTGATTTCGAAGTGATCGTTCTCACCGGCGAAGTCTTTCAGCACCCGCGCCGCGGAGCCGGGGTCCTCCTGGGAAAACGCGAGGATCGTCGGTCCGCTGAGCGCGTCCCGGATACACTCGAATTCGGTGTCTTCCACCGCGCGCTTGAGCAGCGAATTCCGCACCACGCGCAGGTACACCTTGTTTTCCCTGGCGTCGCGGCGCAAGGCGGTCATCTCTTCCACCGTAACTCCGCGGTAATTCGCGAGCACGGCGGACGATGCATTGCCGGCGGCCTCATTGACCTCGGCGACTATCCGCTTCTTGTCTTCCAATCCCAAAGGCATTTTCCTGACTCCTGCCGGTTATCCGGTTGTGGGCGAAGGCAAGCGTTTACGAAGCGACAGCTTCGTGCGCAGCCCGAGCGCCGTCAAGCTGTGCTTGACGGCCGGACGAGGCATGCCTCGCTCCCAAGCCGATCCGGCCTCTTTTTTGGGCGATTTGTTTATCGCCTCCCGCATTGGCGCGAACAGCGCCCGTTTACGACAGGTGATTCGAATTCGAACAGCAGGTTCAAATCGGATTTCACCGTCTGCGCAGGAAATTAAGGCCAGTGGCCACCTGCGGTCTTTGACAGTCTCATCGAACTATCGATGATGCTCCAAAGATCGTTGTGGGCGAGGCATGCCTCGCCCCTACGTCTGTTGCGGGCGATTTACGCTTCGCCCGGTGTTTCACTGTTTGGCTCTTCCCCTATACGGCCAGCGAGGATTGATCGATTACCAGCCCCGGACCCATGGTCGAGGAAAGCACCACCTTCTTTATATATATGCCCTTGGCGGAAGCCGGCTTCGCTTTCTTGAGATCGGAAAGCAGGGCTTCCAGATTTCTGCGCACCAGGGCGCCGCCGAATCCGATGCGTCCAATGCCGCCGTGGACGATTCCGTTGCGGTCGGTGCGATAGCGCATCTGTCCGGCCTTGGCGTTGCGCACGGCTGTTTCCACATCGGCGGTTACCGTGCCCACCTTGGGATTGGGCATCAGTCCCCGGGGACCGAGGACGGGTCCGAGCGCGCCGACGACGCGCATGGCGTCGGGCGAGGCTATGACGACATCGAAATCAAGATTGCCGCCCTTGATCGATTCCGCCAGATCTTCGAATCCGACGATGTCGGCGCCGGCCTCCTTTGCCTTGCCGGCATTCTCCCCCTGGGCGAAAACGGCGACCCGCACTTCCTTGCCGGAGCCTTCGGGCAAGGAAGTGGAGCCGCGCACGATCTGATCGGATTTTCGCACATCGACACCCAGGTTTACCGCCACGTCGATGGACTCCTTGAAGCCGTCGCTTTTTGCGAATTCATTGGCGACTTCGCTCAGCAGGCTTACCGCCTCTTCCACCGAAAAACTTTTGTCCGGCGTCACTTTTTCCGCTATCAGCTTTTGCCGTTTCGTCAACTTGCCCATATCATTCGACTCCTTCCACTTCGAGCCCCGCGCTGCGCGCGCTGCCGGCCAGGGTGCGCACCGCCGCATCCATATCGACCGCGTTCAGATCCGGCATCTTGACGTTGGCGATCTCTTCGAGTTGCGCGCGGGTGACCTTGCCCACCTTCTCCGTGTTCGGCCGGCCACTGCCCTTGGCGACGCCCGCAGCCTTGCGCAGAAGCACAGACGCGGGCGGGGTCTTGGTGATGAATGTGAAGCTGCGGTCCGCGTAGACAGTGATTACCACGGGCACCGGCAGGCCGGCTTCCATGCTTTGGGTCTGGGCGTTGAACGCCTTGCAGAACTCCATGATATTCAGCCCGTGCTGACCGAGCGCCGGACCGACCGGGGGACTCGGATTGGCCTTGCCGGCCGGCACTTGCAATTTGACATAGGTCAAGATCTTCTTGGCCATTATTCAACCTCTAGCTCTTCTCCACCTGGCCGAATTCGAGTTCCACCGGAGTCGCGCGCCCGAAAATCAGTACGGCGACCCGCAGGCGGCTCTTCTCGTAGTTCACTTCTTCCACGGTTCCGGTGAAATC
>JANQSV010000301.1 GCA_028279115.1 Pseudomonadales bacterium | reverse complement strand
CGGCCACGCGCGAGCAATACCACGCCTTCATCCGCACCGCGACGCCGGACACGCTGTTCGTGAAGTTCATGCTGGACGGTGAACTGGCGGCCGTCTGCGTCGCCGACCTGCTCGATCAGGGTATCTCCGCGGTCTACACCTGGTTCGATCCCGACCTGCCGAGGAGATCCCTCGGCACGTATTCGATCATCTGGCAGATTCGCAGAACGCTTGCGGCGGGCCTGCCCTACCTTTTCCTCGGCTACTGGATCAGGGACTGTCCCAAGATGGACTACAAGAAGGATTTCCGGCCTGTCGAATTGCTGCTCGACGGCAGTTGGGTCCGGCTGAACTGAAGCCGCCCGGCAGGCGTCGAAAACCGGTGAATTTTTTGCCTGTGCTTTTGCGAATTCAGTGGAAATGCGGCACAATGCGCCGCATTCCGGCTGCCGAGGAGTAGTGAATGGCAAAAGAAGACCAGATCGAAATCGAGGGTGAAGTCATCGATACCCTTCCCAACACCATGTTTCGGGTCAAGTTGGAGAACGGGCACATAATAACCGCCCACATCTCGGGCAAAATGCGCAAGAACTACATCAGAATCCTTACCGGAGACCAGGTGAAAGTGGAGTTGACTCCCTACGACTTGTCAAAGGGACGGATCACTTATCGGGCTCGATAAGCCGAAAAGACCACATCAGCGTTAGCTCGGCTCTTTTTCCTCAAGCTTGCTGCGGCTCCTGATATCGAGCTTGATATCGTCGTCCTCGCCTTCTCCGGCGCTGACATGGACATCGCCGCCGCCATCCGACAATTCACCGAACAGAATATCCTCGGCGAGTTCCTTTTTCAGTTTCTCCTGGATGAGCCTGGCCATGGGCCGCGCACCCATGGTTTCGCTATAGCCATTGCGGATGAACCAGTCGACGGCCGACTCGTCGACGTGCAATTGCACCTTCTTCGGGTCGAGCTGGACCTGCAATTCGACAAGAAACTTGTCGACTACCGTGCGGATTGTCTCGGGCGAAAGGGGTCCGAACTGGATCACCGCGTCGAGGCGATTGCGGAACTCCGGCGAAAAGGCCTTCTTGATCGCTTCCATGCCGTCGGTGGAATGATCCTGCGCGGTAAAACCGATCGATGCCCGCGCCATCTCCCGCGCGCCCGCATTGGTCGTCATGATCAGGACGACGTTGCGGAAATCGGCGTGCCGCCCGTTGTTGTCGGTGAGCGTGCCATGATCCATTACCTGCAACAGCAGGTTGAACACGTCCGGATGCGCCTTCTCGATTTCGTCGAGCAGCAGCACGCAATGAGGATTCTTGGTCACCGCCTCGGTAAGCAGGCCGCCCTGGTCGAAGCCGACGTAGCCCGGCGGCGCGCCGATCAGCCTTGAAACCGTGTGCCGCTCCATGTACTCGGACATGTCGAAACGCAGGAGTTCGATGCCCATGATGTTCGCAAGTTGCCGGCTGAGTTCGGTCTTGCCCACTCCGGTCGGGCCGGCGAACATGAAACAGCCGATGGGCTGTTCGCCTTCGTTGAGCCCGGCGCGCGACAGCTTGATCGCGGTCGCCAGGGTATCGATCGCCGGATCCTGGCCGAAGACGACCATCTTCAGATTGGACTCCAGGTTCTTCAGCGCCTCGATATCCGAACTCGAAATGGTTTTTGGCGGAATGCGGGCGATCGCGGCGACCATTCTTTCCATATCAGCCACCTGCAGCACTTTCTTGCGCCGCGACTGGGGCTGCAACCGCTGGAAGGCGCCGGCCTCGTCGATGAGGTCGATGGCCTTGTCGGGCATGTAGCGGTCGGTGATATAGCGCGAGGCCAGCTCGGAGGCGGCTTTCAGCGCCTTGTCGGTATAACGCAGGGCATGATGTTCCTCGAAACGGCTCTTGAGCCCCTTGAGGATGCGGTAGGTAGTTTCCACATCGGGCTCTTCCACGTCGATTTTCTGGAAGCGGCGCGACAGCGCCCGGTCCTTGTCGAAAATTCCGCGATATTCCTGGTAGGTGGTCGAGCCGATACATCGCAGATTGGGCGAAGTCAGCACGGGCTTGAGCAGGTTCGACGCGTCCATGACGCCGCCCGATGCCGCGCCGGCGCCGATAATGGTATGCACCTCGTCGATGAACAATACCGCCTTCGGCTGCTTGGCAAGCTCGCCGAGCAAGGCCTTGAACCGTTTCTCGAAATCGCCGCGGTACTTGGTGCCGGCAAGCAATCCGCCCAGATCGAGCGCGTAAATCACGCAATCCTTGAATACCTCGGGCACGTTGTCTTCAACGATCATCCGCGCGAGACCTTCGACCACGGCGGTCTTGCCCACGCCAGACTCGCCGACCAATAGCGGATTGTTCTTGCGTCGCCGCGACAGCACCTGGATCACCCGGGTCACTTCGTCGGAACGGCCGATCAGCGGATCGATGCGGTTGAGTTCGGCCTGGCGGTTGAGATTGGTGGTAAAACTCTCCAGCGGTGAAGCGCTGCGCTCTTCCCCGCCTTCGGCGCCTTGCTGCTCGCGCAGCGGGTCCTCGCCGGCGCCTTCGCCCGCAACCTTGGAAATGCCGTGGGAGATGTAATTGATGACGTCGATGCGGGCGATATCCTGTTGCCTGAGCACGTATGCCGCATGACTGTCCTTCTCCGCGAAAATCGCCACGAGCACGTTGGCGCCGGTGACTTCGCGCTGGCCGGACGATTGCACGTGAAAAACGGCGCGCTGGATAACGCGCTGGAAACCGAGTGTCGGCTGGGTCTTGCGTGACGTTTCGGCCTCCGGAATCAGCGGCGTCATGGAGTCCACGTATTCCGCAAGCTCTCCACGCAGGCGCGCCAGGTCGCAATCGCAGGCGCGCAGCACGTTGCAGGCGACTTCGTCGTCGAGCAGCGCGAGCAGTAGATGTTCGATCGTCATGAACTCGTGGCGCTTCTCGTTCGCGCCACTGAAGGCTTCATTCAGATTGGTTTCCAGTTCCTTGCTCAACATGACTTAACGATCCACTTCAACCGAACACAACAGCGGATGCTGGCATTCACGCGAATACTTGTTCACCTGGGCGGCCTTGGTCTCCGCGATGTCCTTGCTGTATACCCCACATACGCCCTTGCCTTCCGTATGAACCTTCAACATGATCTGCGTGGCCTTCTCAACATCGAGATGGAAGAAACTACATAACACATCGACGACGAAATCCATCGGCGTGTAATCGTCGTTGATCAGGACGACCTTGTAGAGCGGCGGCTGCGACAGTTTCGGCTTGCCGGTCTTGACCTGTTCCTGCAGTTCGCCGCCGGTGTCATCGCCCACATCGCGCGGTAGGCTGCTCATCCGTATGGGTCCTGGAAATTCGATTTCAAGTCCGCCCACCTTGTCAATAACCCAAATTTCAGCATTTTCAAACTTTGACTTTCAAAGGTTGATAGTGTATAGCAAATTCAAAAAACTAGCGCCCTCCCGACAAACTTGACGGTTATCAATACCTTGGAGCTTACGATGAGCACTGGCCAGGTTAAATGGTTCAACAACGCCAAAGGGTTCGGTTTCATTTTACCGGACGACGGCGGCGACGACCTGTTCGCTCACTATTCCGCCATCGGCATGGACGGCTACAAGACCCTGAAAGCCGGACAACTCGTATCGTTCGACACCATGGAAGGACCCAAGGGACTGCACGCCGCGAATATCAAGCCATTGTCCGACCCGGAACCGGAGCCAAATTCTTCGGAGCCTGCGGCGGAAACCGGCGACGGCGACTGAGCCGACGCTGTCAATTCCGAGTCGGCGCCTGGTCGCCGGGGGCTTGCCAGCGCGACAGCGCTTCCCGGTCGCTCTCGCGGATGCTCACCCACTCGCTGCCGCCCCGGGTGATCTGCTTTTTCCAGAACGGCGCCTCGCTTTTCAGATAGTCCATGATGAAATTCGCCGCCTCGAAGGTTTCGCCGCGATGGCGGCCGGCCACGCCGGCAAAGACGATCTGCTCGCCGGGGCGCAATACTCCCACTCGATGAACGACCCTGACGGCGAGCGGGTCCCAGCGTTGTTCCGCCTGCCTGACGATTTCCAGGATGCTTTTCTCGGTCATGCCCGGGTAGTGTTCGAGGCGCAGTTCCCGGACTTCGTCCGCGCCGCCGGCATCGTAGAAATCCCGCACGAGGCCGCAGAAGGTCACTACCGCGCCGGCGCCGGGGGCATCGGCGCAAAGTCGCCGGTATTCGGCGCCGAGGTCGAAGTCGCTGATCTGTACGCTGATTTGCGCCATTTCAGCCACCGCTCATGGGCGGGAAGAAGGCGACTTCGTCGCCGTCCGCGATCGCTCCCTCGTCGCCGGCGACAGCCTGATTCACCGCAACGAGTACCTGTTCCTGCTCGCTGATCATGCGCTCGAAGCCGGCATCGACGGTGCGCAGATGGCGGACCAGATCGGCTACCGTGGCGACGTCCCCGGGCAATTCGATCTGTTCCCTATCGCGGCCGACAGCTTCCCGCACGCTGGCGAAATAGTGTATCCGCAACATCAGCCGCCCTGCTCCGGGCGCTGGTACGTGCCGCTGCGTCCGCCGGATTTTTCCAGCAGGCACAATCCTTCAATGCTCATGCCGCGATCGGCCGCCTTGCACATGTCGTAAATCGTCAGCGCGCTGACCGCGGCGGCGGACAGGGCTTCCATCTCGACCCCCGTCGGCCCGTTCACCTTGCAGGTTGCCGTGATTTCGACGCAGCTCGCTTCGCGGTTCAATTCGAGGAGGATGTCGACCGAACTGAGCATTACCGGATGGCACATGGGGATGAGCGTGGCGCAATTCTTCGCCGCCTGGATTCCGGCGACCCGCGCCACGGTCAGCACGTCGCCCTTCTTGTGCCCTCCCGCGGCGATCAATTCCAGCGTTTCCGCTTTCATGCGCGCGCGGGCGCCGGCGACGGCCACGCGCCGGCTGTCGGGCTTGTCGCCGACATCGACCATCCGCGCATTCCCGGACTCGTCCAGATGCGTCAATCCACTCATATTCCGCACTCCAACGCCAGCTCGCCATTATCCACGATGGGACACCCATGTGGAACACAATAGGACACCCATGCGCTGAATTCAGCGATGAGACGTATCCACGATGGGACACTCATGCGGGAACACGATGGCGCACCGCGTGAGTCGCCGCCTGGTGGGCCGAGTTCGGCGGGCGCCGTGAATGCGTCAGCGGGCTATTGGCCTCGATTCAACTTGTACAAGCCATCCATGGCGAGAGTTCATAGGCTTCGAGCACCCCCAGCCCGGCCATCCTTGGCCGGTCGTTCGGCCCTTAAGAAGCTGCGCTTCTTATCGGCTGCGCCGACCGGGCCTCACCCTGTTAAAATGCGCACTGCATGAAAACCTCGAATTCACAAGGCTTGCGAGTCATCGTGGGCATGTCCGGCGGCGTCGATTCATCGGTCGCCGCCAGCTTGCTGCTGCGCCAGGGATACCAGGTGGAAGGCCTTTTCATGAAGAACTGGGAAGAGGACGACGGCACCGAATATTGCACCGCCGAAGCCGATCTGGCCGACGCCAGGGCGGTGTGTGAGATGCTTGGCATCGATTTGCGCGAGGCCAATTTCGCGGCCGAATACTGGGACGACGTATTCCGGCATTTCCTCGAGGAATACCGGCAGGGCCGCACGCCGAATCCCGATGTCGTCTGCAATCGCGAAATCAAGTTCAAGGCTTTCCTCGAATACGCTCTCGAACTCGGCGCGGACTTGATCGCAACCGGCCACTACGCCCGCCGACAGGAAAGGGACACCCATGTCTGGTTGTGCAAGGGCGCCGACTCCAACAAGGATCAAAGCTATTTTCTTTGCGAAGTCAGCGAAGCCTGCATCCGCCACTGCCTGTTTCCTCTTGGCGAGATGACCAAGCCCGAAGTGCGGAAACTGGCGGCGGAACTGAAACTGCCGACACACGACAAGAAGGACAGCACCGGAATCTGTTTTATCGGCGAACGCAAGTTCAGTGACTTCCTGCAACGCTATCTGCCGGCGCAGCCTGGGCCGATCATGACGCCTACGGGAGACGAGATCGGTCGGCACCAGGGGCTGATGTATTACACTGTCGGTCAGCGCCAGGGGCTTGGGATTGGCGGTTTGCGCAATTATCCGGAAGCGCCCTGGTATGTGGCGCGCAAGGATCTTGAGGGCAACGTGCTTTACGTTGTGCAAGGCGAGGATCACGAGGAATTGCAAAGCAACGGCCTGATCGCGGACATGCCGTCCTGGATCAATGGCAAGACTCCGCCGCTGCCGCTGCGCTGCAGCGCCAAGACGCGCTACCGGCAGCCGGATTTCGACTGTGAGATTGTCAGCGCCGACGAACAACAGTTGCGGGTTGAATTCGACCGCCCGCAAAAGGCGGTCACGCCGGGTCAGTACGTGGTGTTCTATCAGGGCGAACGGTGCCTTGGAGGTGCGCCGATTGAACGCTGTCTGCATTGAGGCGCGTTTTTGAGACCGTGGCAGGCCGCGCCAGCCAGTTCGCCGGAGAATCAGAATGAACCAAGATCAGGAACACGAATTGCTTTCGCTTTCTCCGCTTGACGGGCGCTATCGCGAGAAATGCGCCGAACTGGCGCCCATATTCAGCGAATACGGCCTGATGCGTCATCGGGTGCGGGTAGAAATCGAATGGCTGCTGAAGCTGGCAGCCGAGCCCGGCGTTGCCGAATGTCCGCCGCCAAGCGATGGTGCCGGGAAATTTCTCCGAAATCTTGCCGCCGACTTCTCGGTCGCGGACGCCGCACGCGTCAAGGAGCTTGAGGCGACTACTCGGCACGACGTCAAGGCCGTCGAATATTTTCTCAAAGAGAAACTTTCGCAAAAGCCTGAATTGACCCCGCATCTCGAATTCGTGCATTTCGCCTGCACCACCTGGGACATCAATAATCTTGCCTACGCGCTGATGTTGCGCGATGGCCGCGAGGTGCTGGCCGTTGCGCTTGCGCAACTGGTCGAGGCGTTGGCTGTCATGAGCGAGCAGTTTGCCACGCAACCTATGCTCTCGCGCACTCATGGTCAGCCGGCCTCGCCCACCACGATGGGCAAGGAACTTGCCAATTTCGTATGGCGTCTGCGGCGTGAATTGAGCAAATTCCGGGAGGTGGAACTGCTTGGCAAGATCAATGGCGCGGTGGGCAATTACAACGCGCACACCGCGGCGTATCCGGAAGTCGAATGGCCCCAATTGGCCCGAGAATTTGTCGAAAGCTTCGGTCTGGGCTGGAATCCCTATACCACCCAGATCGAGCCTTACGATTCCTTTGCCGAGTATTGCACCGCACTCAGCCGTCTGAACACCATCATCCTGGACCTCGACCGTGACCTCTGGACCTATGTTTCACTAGGCTATTTCCGGCAACGCACGGTTGCCGGCGAAGTGGGCTCCTCTACGATGCCGCACAAGGTTAACCCCATCGATTTCGAGAATTCCGAAGGCAATGCCGGCGTTGCCAACTCCTTGCTGCATCATCTGGCCGGGAAATTGCCGGTCTCGCGTCTGCAACGGGACCTGAGCGATTCGACGGTACTCCGCAATTTCGGTATTGCTCTAGGCTACAGCTTGCTCGCCTTCCGTTCAACTCGGGCGGGGCTTGAAAAGCTCGAACTCAATGCCGAGGTTATCGACGCGGACATCGACAATTGCTGGGAAATCCTCGCCGAAGCGATTCAGACGGTGATGCGCCGCCACGGTGTGCCGGAACCGTACGAAAAACTGAAGGAGCTTACCCGGGGCCGCAAGGTGGATGAGGGAGCCATCCGCGCTTTCGTCGAAAAGCTCGATGTACCCAATGAGTCCAGGCAATCTCTTCTACAACTCACCCCGCGAACCTACCTCGGCGAGGCGATTGACCTGGCAATCTCGATCCGTCGTCATCGGGTGCGAGCTGTGCCGCGGACGCCGTAAATACACCCATGCAGGCTTCGGGCTGGACATCCATGCCTCGCA
>JANQSV010000086.1 GCA_028279115.1 Pseudomonadales bacterium | reverse complement strand
GCCGCCGGCCGCCGACAATATGGTCAAATTGCGTCATTTCAGATGTCAAGCCTTTTCGCAACTTTTCTTGCCTAGATGAATCCCGCTTCTCGAAATTCTTGCAGGCGACGGGAACGTAACATTGCGTTTCGTGGCCTGTCAACAGTTTTTTACGGGTGTGTCAAAGCAATTCAGAAATGTCCCCTTTTTTCCAAAGCAGAGATGTCCCCTTCAGCGGGAGCGGCGTCTACAGGCAGGCACGGTATTCTTCCGGGGTTTCGACCACGCATGCCCCGGGAACAAGGTCGGGATCTGAAGTCACGATCACCGTCAGAAGATCTTCCACTGGGGGAAAAGCGTCGTGCATGCGCGCGTTGATGCCGTCGCGGGTGATGGCATCGATCTCGTCCGGGAGTTCAAGCGCCTTGGCGGCCGGAAATCCGTTCAATACGTTTTCCATTAGCAATGGCACCAGAATCCTGGGATTTTCCGTATTGATCCGCATGTTTGCACCGGACCTTCGCTTGATTCCGTCGATCGAGGAGCCCAGGCCGTTACCGCGAAAATCCCCATACGTTTGCAGAATCGCTTGCCGCGCGAACGCCAGTTTGTCGGTATCCACGGTTCCGGCGATTTGCAGTATTCGCAGTTGACTCGTGAGCGCGAGCGCGTTGGCGGTGAAATTCGTAGTTGGCGCCGAGTTCCTGGCTCAGGACTTCATACAACTCGTCAGACTGCGCTGCGCTTGCAGTTCTTCCAATCGTTGCCCAATCACATTGTCTTCCACGCCTGCCGGAGGACCGGCCCAGACTATTTGTGTGCTGACCAAAGGAACCATTGGATTGAGCGCATTTTCAAAGGACCAAGTGGAGGGCCAATTCACTTGTATGACCAGATTTTCGTATTGATCGTCCTGTATATGCAGAAACGGCAGTCCGCCCGGCGTAGTCAGGAACTCAATCTCGGCGGCGGAAACCGGATTCGAGACAACAGAGGCGGCCAAAGCCAGAACGATCTTGAAATTTCGAATACATGCGTACACGTCTGAACTCCCTTGCAGGCATCAACTTTCTTCGTAAATCTCCGGCGGCGGGCAGGCGCAAAACAGGTTGCGGTCGCCGAAGGCGTTGTCGACGCGATTGACGCAGGGCCAGAACTTGTCGACGGTGTCCTGGCCGGCTGGAAACGCCGCCTGGCGCTTGCCGTAGGGCCGCCGCCAGTCTTCTTCGAGCAGGTCTTCGAGCGTATGCGGCGCGTTTTTCAGCGGATTGTCCTCGCGGCTGAAAACGCCCGCTTCGATGGCTGCGATTTCCTCGCGAATGTGGATCATGGCGTCGATGAAACGGTCGAGTTCGGCCCTTGATTCGCTTTCCGTCGGCTCGATCATCAATGTCCCCGGCACGGGGAACGACATGGTCGGGGCATGAAAACCGAAATCCATCAGCCGCTTGGCGATGTCTTCATCGGTGACGCCGGTGGATTGCTTGAGCGGGCGCAGGTCGATGATGCACTCGTGCGCCACCATGCCGTTCTGGCCGGTGTAGAGCACCGGAAAATGCGCGCTCAGCTTTTGCGCCATGTAATTGGCGTTGAGAATCGCAACGACTGTCGCCTTGCGCAATCCTTCGGCGCCCATCATGGTGATGTACATCCAGGTGATCGGCAGGATGCCGGCGCTGCCCCAGGGAGCCGCGGACACCGCGGTATTCCCGGCATCCGGTCCTTCCAGCCGCACCAGGCTGTGATTGGCGAGATGCGGGGCCAGATGCGCCTTGACGCCGATGGGTCCCATGCCGGGACCGCCGCCGCCATGCGGGATGCAGAAGGTCTTGTGCAGATTGACATGGGCGACATCGGCGCCGATCAGCGCGGGATTCGTCAATCCGACCTGGGCGTTCAGATTGGCGCCGTCCATATACACCTGCCCGCCCGCGTCGTGAACGATTTCGCAGATTTCCATCACCGCCTGCTCGTAAACGCCATGGGTGGAAGGATAGGTGATCATCAGCGCGGCGACCTGGCCGCGGTGCTGTTCGACTTTAGCGCGCAGGTCGTCGACATCGATGTTGCCGGATTCATCGCAGCGGACGAGCACGACTTTCATGCCGATCATGATCGCGCTCGCCGGATTGGTGCCGTGCGCTGAAGTCGGGATCAGACAGACGTCGCGGTGACCTTCGCCCCTGGCCGCGAGATATTTGTGGATCGCGAGCAAGCCGGCGTACTCGCCTTGCGCCCCGGAGTTGGGCTGCATGCTGATCGCGTCGAAACCGGTGATCTCGGCGAGCATGTCTTCCAGTTCGCCGATCATGCGCAAATAACCCCTCACTTGCGCTTGCGGCGCGAAGGGATGCGGCTGCGCGAATTCGGGCCAGGAGATCGGCATGAGTTCCGCCGCGGCGTTCAGTTTCATGGTGCAGGAACCGAGTGGAATCATCGCGTGCGTCAACGAGATGTCGCGATTCTCCAGCCGCTTCAGATAGCGCATCATTTCGGTTTCGGAATGGTAGCGGTTGAAATTCGGATGCCGCAGGAAATCCGATTCGCGGCGCAACTCCGCCGGAATCGGCGATGCGCCCGCGGCGAGTTTTTCGTCGACCGCGGCGACCGACAATCCATCCGCCGCCTCACCGAGGAAAACCTGCCACAACAACTCGACATCGGCGGGCGTCGCACACTCGTCGAGGCTGACGCCGACCACGCCCGCGGCCTCGTCAAACCGAAGATTGACCCGCCGCTCATCGGCGCGGCGCGCGATGCCGGAAAATCGCGCCGCGTCCACGGGCACGCTCAAGGTATCGAAGAAACCGCCCGCTGGCGCGTTCAAGCCGGCCTGCCGCAGACCCGCGGTGAGAATCGCGCCCAGGCGATTGATTCGGGCGGCGATGCGGATGAGACCTTGCGGCCCGTGGTACATGGCGTACAGCGCGGCGATATTGGCGAGCAGCACCTGGGCCGTGCAGATGTTGCTGTTGGCCTTTTCGCGGCGGATATGCTGTTCCCTGGTCTGCAGGGCCATGCGCATGGCCGCGCGCCCGCGCGCGTCTTTCGACACGCCGATGATGCGGCCCGGCACGGCGCGCCTGAATTCGTCCCGCGTCGCGAAGTACGCGGCATGAGGGCCGCCGTATCCCATCGGAACGCCGAATCGCTGACTTGAACCGGTCACCACGTCGGCGCCCATTTCGCCGGGCGGCTTGAGCAAAACCAGGCTCAACAGGTCCGCCGCCACGACGGCTTTCGCGCCTTGCGCGTGCAAGCGGCCGATCACGCCGCTCAGGTCCCGCGCGGCACCGGACATGCCGGGATATTGCAGCACCCCGCCGAACAACCCCTGTTCCGGCAATTCGTCCGGGTCGCCGATGACGAGATTGAAGCCGAAACATTCCGCCCGCGTACGCAGCACGTCGATGGTCTGCGGAAAACAGTCGCGGTCGACGAAGAAATCACTGGCCTGGCGATTGCGGCAGACTCTTTTCGCCAGCGCCATGGCTTCCGCCACGGCCGTCGCCTCGTCGAGCAGGGAGGCGTTCGCGAGCGGCATCCCGGTCAGGTCCATGGTGAGATGCTGGAAAGCCAGCAGGCATTCGAGCCGGCCCTGGGATATTTCCGGCTGGTACGGGGTGTAGGCGGTGTACCAGCCGGGATTTTCCAGCACGTTGCGCTGGATGACCGCCGGCAGATGGGTGTCGTAATAGCCCATGCCGATGAAGGAACGGGCGGGCCGGTTTTGCGCGGCGATGGCTTTCAGCCTGTCGAGAGCTTCGCTTTCGAGGATCGGCGGAGCGAGCGCAAGCGGTTTCCCGCCGGCGATGGCGGCGGGCACCGTCCGGCGCACGAGGTCTTCGAGGGATTCAATATCCAACTCGGCGAGCATGTCCCGGATCTCGCCGTCATCCGGGCCGATGTGCCGATCGACAAATTCGTTGCGATAGAGCAGCGAATCGAGTGAGGCGCTACTCATCCGAGCAATGTTCCGCGTAAGCCTCCGCGTTGAGCAACTCGTCGAGGTCCCTTTTGTCATTTATGGTCATCCTGTAGATCCAGCCGTCTTCGTAGGGCGCCGTATTCACCAGTTGCGGATTGTCGATCAGGGCCTCGTTGACCGCGGTGATCTCACCACCTACCGGACTGTAGATATCGGATGCGGCTTTCACCGATTCGACCACCGCGATCTCGGCGCGGGCTTCGATCTCCGTGCCCGGCTCCGGCAATTCGACGAACACGATATCGCCCAGCGCCTCTTGCGCGTGCCCGCTTATGCCGACGGTGGCGACTCCGTTATCGTCGATCTTGATCCACTCATGAGTGGAGGCATAGTAAAAATCATCTGGAATGTTGGACACTGGCGCCCCCTCTTGCCGTCGCGGTGGTTATAGGTCGTTCCCAAAAATTCTCTTGCCGAATCTGACGAATCCGGGTTTAACGATCTTCAGCGGCACCATGGCGCCGCGCAAGTCGACCTGGCAGCTCTCGCTGCCCCACGGAATTCTAGCCAAAGCGATGGATTGCTTCAATGTGGGAGAAAAGCTGCCGCTGGTGATGACTCCCTCGCCCTTGTCGGTGAGGACTTGCTGGCCGTTGCGCAAAACTCCCCGCGCTTCGAGCACCAGTCCCGCAAGTACCGGAAGTCCCCCTTTCCCTTGTCTTTGTTTGTGCCGCAGCACCGCCTCCCGGCCGATGAAATCCCGCTCTTCGCCGCGCAGGCTCACGCTCCAGCCGAGGTTTGCCGAAAGCGGCGAAGTATTTTCGTCCATGTCCTGGCCATAGAGGTTCATGCCCGCTTCCAGGCGCAAGGTGTCCCTGGCGCCGAGGCCCGCCGGTTTTACCCCGGCCGCGAGCAGGGCGTCCCATAAGGCGCCGGCCTGTTGCTCGGGCAGGATCACTTCCAGGCCCAATTCTCCGGTATAGCCCGTCCGCGCCACGAGCCAGCCGCCATGTTCGAACGAACCGAAGTTTCCCAACTGCCGCACCGACTCGATGACATCCGCCGGCAGCGCCTCGCAGGCCAGCGCGATCGAATCCGGGCCGTTAACGGCCATTATCGCCAGATTGGGCCGCTCTTCGACCTGAACCCTGAAGTCGCGTCTGTTTTGCGCCAGCCAGGTCAACACCTTCCCACGCGTCGCGCAATTGGTCACCAGGCGATACCCGGCCTCGGTGCGATAGACGATCAGATCGTCGACCACGCCGCCGTCGTGATTCAGCAGCAGGCTGTACAGCGCCTTGCCGGGGGCTTCGAGGCGCGCAACGTCGTTCGCCAGCAGATAGCGCAGCCAGTTTTCGGCATCAACGCCGGCGACATCGGTCACGGTCATGTGCGAGACGTCGAATACGCCCGCGGCGCCGCGCACCTGATGGTGTTCCTCGATCTGGGAACCGTAATGCAATGGCATGTCCCAGCCGGAGAAATCGACGATCTTCGCCCCGGCGGCTCCATGACGGTCAAAAAGGCAGGTGCGTCTTCCCATCGTTCCAGCGCCCCCCGACGCCTATCGTTCCCGCGAGGCCGCGCATCCTAACACATTTGCGGGAGTCGGTTCGCGGTCGGCACGCAGCTTCGAACCGTCGCCGTCTGGCGGGCTGAGTTCAGCGGACGCCGTGAATACGGTCCAGTCGCCAAGCACAGCTTGGCGTCATTCCGGCTGCGCATGAAGCTGCGCTTCGGCGAGTTAACGTCCGACCTGCGGGCGTTCGACGTTCGTTTACCTGATTTCGGTTGCTGTCAGAGCCCCTGGATTGGGGTTGAGCTCAGGAATAGATGTCCAGCTTGCCGGAGGTCTCCGAGAGTCCGCGGAAATCCCGATCCTGGGTGACAAGACCCATGCACGAGATTTCAAGCGCGCTCGCAAGCTGAATCGCGTCCGGGGTTCGGAGCCGGGTCTCGCTCCGAATTTGCGCAGCCCGGCATGCGATCGTCGGCGTCAAGTCGACGACGCGCCAACCCGGCGGCGATGCCAGCGCTTTGCGGTAAGTCTCGGCGAGCGCTTTGTTTCCCTGTCGCAATGGTCCGGTCAAAACCTCGACCAGAGAAACCGTGGTGATCGCCAGTTCGTAGTCTCCGGCTTCCGCCCCGGCAAAGATATTCTCATACCGGGTGGAAAATTCGAGATGATCTTCGAGGTAATAGATGATGGGAGCACTGTCCACGAGCAACCGGCCCCGGCTCGGCAGCTCACCGATATCACGCATCACCATCGGCGCCCATCTTCGATGTAATCGGCAATTTCGCCGTACAAGCCTTGCGCCGAACCGCGCAACGAGGTAAGGCGCTTCACATCGTTCTGTCGCAGATGCGAAAGGGGAACGATCGCGGCGCAGGGAACGCCCCGTTTCCGTATGATGGTGACCAGTCCTTCGGTTCGAGCCCGATCAAGCAGTTCCGGCAATTTCTTTCGCGCTTCCTCGGCGCCTGTTTGATGCATGCGGAAATTCCCCTGTACTGTTCGTACAGCTTACTTTCAATCGGGCACATGTACAACATTTCGCCGCACGGGCCAGTAATTTTCATTTTGGCAATTGGCCCAATCCGGCAACCCCCACCGAATCTGCTCCGCAGATTCGACTCCCCCAGAGGGGGAGTCGAAAGCACGTAGCGGTTTTGGTGGGTGGGCGATGCCGCCTACGGCCAAGGCTTTCCCTTGCCTCTACAGATTGGCTGCCGCTTCCAGCACGAAGTCGAAATCCGGGCGGTCCCGATAGTCTTCCTCGGCGAATTTCGCCTGGATCACGCCATCCGCATCGATCAGGAAGATGCCCGGATAAGGGACGCCGTAAGCGCGCGAATCCGGCTCGTAATCGGTATTCAGAATGCCCAGCGCATTGACGTGGGTTATGGCCTCGTCATGCAGCAAGGTGAATTCGATGCCCTGGTCTTCTTCGACGGTTTTCAGCATTTCGACCGAATCGTAGGTCATCGCCACCACAGACAGACCCATTTCCTCGAACTGTTCCGCTATCTCTGTCAGCTGCACGAGCTGAGAAACGCAATAGGGTCACCAATCGAAAGAGCGGCTGAGCATGAACAACATGCCGTTGCCGCCCACGAGGTCGTCGAAGCTGCGAACTTCGCCGTTCTGGTCTTCGGCCGAAATCGGCGGCAGCGCCGCACCCACCGGAAAGTCCGGCGCCCAGACGAAGTCCTGGGCAGCAGCCGATGCGGAGTAAATCAGGCCGAGCAGCAAGCCGGCCAAGGCTGATCTGTGTTTCATGTTTCAATCCTTACAAATCTTCAGTTCTGGTGGGATTTCCGTGTCGCATCGGATTTCTTGTCCCGTTCATCCTGCCACCAAGCAATCGCCAAAATCAATGCCATGCCCGTAAATACCAACAAACCCGCCAATAATGCTGTTGTGTTCATTTGCGTCTCTCCAGATTACCCAAAGCGAGGGCGGCAACACCCACTGAGCACAATCCCAAGACTACTACCGGATCCCCTCCCTCAAGCACACCATTGAGGATTCCCGCTGCCGCGAGAACTATCCCGATTCGACGAATATCCTCCCGTGCCGTCTCCTGATTGAACTTCATCCCTGAGTCAGTATAGCACTGCGGCGGTTTATTCCAATCCTTCCATGAAGCGGCTGCCGCGGGGCAGATAGAAGTTCTCGCTGTCGAGCGAGAACACTACCGAACGCGAGCGGCCGATGATTTCCTCGCGGGGAATGAAACTGTAGACCCTGCTGTCGGCGCTGCTGTTGCGGTTGTCGCCGAGTACGAAATAGCGATCCTCGGGAACGACCACGGGCCCGTAACTGCGGCTGGAACCGTTCATCAGGTACTGGGTCAGCCGCACCTGATGATTGCGCCCGGGCAAAGCCTCTTCAATGATCATGGCGCCACCGTCCCGCGACAGCACCTCATAGTCCACCGAGTCGCCATTGATGATCAGCGCGTTGTTCTGAATCTCGATCCGATCCCCGGGCACGCCGACGATGCGCTTCACGAGCCGCTTGCGGGCCTGGACGCTGTCGATGATGACGATATCGCCGCGCGTCGGATCGGACAGCTTGGCCAGGGTGACGTCGGTAAAGGGAACTTTCACGTCGTAGGCGAGCTTGTTGACCCAGACCTTGTCGCCGTCCACGAGGGTCGGCAACATGGAAGCGCCGGAAATCGAACTGAGATCGGCAATCGCGCTCTTGAAAAACACGATGGCGCAAAGCAACAACAGAAAGTTGCGATTCTCCCTCCACACATTGCCCAGCCAAGCGTAAAAACGCGCGGAAAAGCCGGCAGGCGGCGCCGGTTCGTTCATCACTTACATCCTTGCCGATCAGTTTCACTCAACGCGCCAAGGTTGCCGACCAGCCGCCCGCTTGTCAACCGGAGGCGGGCGGCGCTTGAGCGGTAGCGCCCGGCGCGTTAGAGTCCAGCATTAGAATCAGGCACGAGGAATGTCGACCAATGACACAGATTCTCTTGTCGGCGGCAGGCTATGTCGTGATCGTTTTTCCACTCGCATTGGCTTGGCATCTAGCAGGCTGCTGAAAAACCCCCTCCCAAACTGTCCGTTTTGATAAAATTGGCGCCTGTTCTTTTCCTCACCAGGAGTTCGCCATGCGAGGCGCCGACGCGCAGCCCGGCAAGCTATTCAGCTATGTAAACATGGAGGACCGGATACCGGAGAGTCATCCGCTGCGGTCGATCCGGAAGCTGACCGACGATGCGCTGGATGCGCTGTCCGGGGATTTCGACGAGTTGTATTCCCGTACGGGCCGTCCCGGCATCGCGCCGGAGAAGCTGCTGCGCGCCTTGCTGCTGCAGGCGTTTTTCTCGATTCGTTCGGAGCGGCAGTTGATGGAGCAGTTGAACTACAACCTGCTGTTCCGCTGGTTTGTGGGCCTGGACGTGGACGATCCGGTGTGGGACGCGACGGTGTTCACGAAGAACCGTGACCGCTTGCTGCGGGGCGATGTGTCGGCGCGTTTTCTGTCCGAACTGGTGCGCCTGCCTGCGGTGAAGTCGCTGCTTTCGCAGGAGCATTTTTCTGTGGACGGGACGCGGATTTCGGCCTGGGCGTCGGTGAAGGGTTTTCAGCCGAAGTCGTCCGCGGGGGAGAGCGATGGCGGCGACGACGCGGGCGGCGGCGGGGGCGATGCCGGCGGCGGCAACGCGGAGCGGGATTTTCATGGGGAGCGCTGGTCGAACGAGACGCACGAATCGACCACAGATCCCGATGCGCGGTTGTACCGCAAGAGCCGCAAGCACGAAGCGAAGTTGAGTTATCTGGGCCACGCGCTGATGGAGAACCGCAGCGGTCTTGTCGTGGACGGTCTGGCGACCCGGGCCACGGGTACGGCGGAGCGCGACGCGGCGGAAGTCATGCTGATGCGCCGGGCGGACGTAGAGCGGAAAGTGACGCTGGGCGCGGACAAGGGCTATGACGCGAAGGAGTTCGTGGCGACCTGCAAGACCTGGAACGTCGAGCCCCACGTGGCGCAAAACAAATCGAACCGGCGCTCGAACATCCCGGACGAGGTTGCGGAGTCTGAGGGCTGCAAGGCGAGTCAGGTGGTGCGCAAGCGTGTGGAGGAGGTGTTCGGCTGGGTGAAGACGGTCGGTGTCATGGCGAAGACGCGGCACCGCGGGCTGAAGAAGGTCGATTGGCAGTTTACGCTGGCATTGGCGGCTTACAATCTGGCCCGGATGCCGAAGTTGCTGGCGCCGCCTTCGTGAAGCAGATACGAGAGGCGGGAAATCGGCTGATGGAACGGCGAAACCAGGTATGGAGCGCGGCAAGACGGAGAGGATTCCGGCACTTGCCGCTGGGGCGGAATGATTGACGAGACCTGCACGGACCAGACCGTCGCCCATTGTGGTGAAAATTTTCTCTAAAACGAATAGATCAAGCCGCGAGGCTTAGGTTTTTCCGCAGCCTGCTAGGGCTTTTCAAAGAGAGATATGAGAGCTTCGGTTATTTCGCCGGAGAGCCGAACGTCGCCCTGGGCTTGGCAACGGTCATCATCCAGGGCGTGGCTTTGGCGTTGATCTATCCGCTGTTTCATTCAGGCAGCGCTGATTTTGTACGCGCCTTTCAGTTCGCGGGACTGATGGGCTTGTTTTTCTGGACCTCGCATGTGCTGGCTTTCGTCGCAAAACAGAATGTGCCCAACGCAGTCGGTTTCATCGTGATGGAAACCGGATAGCTGGTCGCACAGTTCGGCTTGTTCGCGCTGTTGCTCGGCTTTATCTATCGTGGCGAGTGATACGATGTCACTTTGGGACATCTATTTATCAAAAAATTCTGCTACAGCGTCGGTTGCTGCTTTAACGGCTTCTGGTTTGTGATAGAAGTCAACATGGGTAAATTCATCAAAAGTTAGGACTTCATGCTCATTGGTCAGATTTTCAATGAACTGTGTTGAGCAAATCGCCGTGAAAGCTGATGGGCTATAAATGATCAGTAAAGGTTGCGTAATCTTGTCGGCGTAATGCTCACCAATAGAGATAAGTGACTGCATAGGCTGATCACCGATATGTGTGTTGGTAAAGTTTGGAACGGCAACTGGTCCTTTGACACCATCACGTCCATAGTAATCATAGGTTTCATCTGCCATTGGGTTTACGCCTGATCCGACAAATTCTTCTTTTGATTGCTCGTCAAACAATCCAATAGGATTCACATAGTCTGGCTCACCAGTTTCATACATTTTTTGCATGGAAGCGTTTGCGTCAGCAATTTGCTGATTGACGATATCTTTATTTGCCCATTGGAAATCATCCGCTGCCATCATACC
Organism: Pseudomonadales bacterium; assembly: GCA_028279115.1. Lineage (GTDB taxonomy): Bacteria > Pseudomonadota > Gammaproteobacteria > Pseudomonadales > Pseudohongiellaceae > UBA9145. Next base: position 2,096 of record JANQSV010000086.1, on the reverse strand, counting down.
GGATACCATTGCAAGCTTCTTAATGCGGTGATCTGTCACTGCTGCTGATGCGATGATTGAACCGCCCTGACATATGCCCAAACCGTGAATTTCTTCTACGAAAGGAAGCGTTCCTAAGTAAGAAACTGCATCCCATGTGTTTTCGATTAGTCTGAACATATAGCGGGATTGCTTAAATTCGCCCTGCAAAGCAGGTGAATCACCCATGCCTAAATAATCAAAACCTAAAAACACAAATCCTCGTGCCGTCATTTCAACGCCATAGGTTGCCAGCACTTGTTCCTTCACTTGCGGGAATGGGCTTGCGCCAACGATCGCCGCGTATTTTTTATTTTCGTCAAAGCCTTCAGGAAGATATAAATTCCCCACCAGATCAACGCCGAATGATTTAAAAGTTACTTGTTTAACAGTCATATTTTTCTCCTAAATTCCTGTTGGTCGGGTTGCCATTCTTGGGCAACATGCACAGAAACACAACACACACTGGATTGGGGTCCCTCGCGGAGAGCGCATGCAGAGACTCTCCAGCTTTCGCAATAGGCCCACTACGGGTTTGGCGCCAGATTAATCATTGGTCTTTCGGGGATTCCAGTTCCGAAATTATCGACCGCACAGTCTCACGCAGTTGGGGCAGATGATTTTGTGCATAGTCCCAAACCAGTTCCGGCACTACATGATCGTAGCCGTGCGCTAGCACATTGCGGAAGTTCACGATCTTCCGTACTTGCGGGATTCTTTCGGCCAGATCGGGATGCAGCTTCGACAACCGGTTGACCGCTTCGCCAATTATCTCGAACTTGCGTTCCACTGCTGCCTGTACGAGCACGTTGACAGCATAAGCTTACGTGTCCATTCCCTCGACAAAGGATTCAATATCGGCGCCAGCCTGATCGATATCCGCCAACAGGACTCTTGGGTCAGATTGCATAGACAATCTCTCGCGATTTGTCGATGGCGGCGCGCAAATAGGGATTCCGGATCGCTCGCGGTTCGATTAAGTCGACAGGGCAACCCAGCGTTTCCCGCAGTTCTTCGGCAAGATCGAAGTAACGGTCAAAGGGCGAAAGGTCGCTGTCCGCATCGAATTCGACAAGGAAGTCGGCATCGCTTGTCGAAGGATCGAAGTCGGCGCCGCGAGCCGCCGAGCCGAAAACCTCAAGCCTTGTGACATCGAAGCGCCGACACAATTCAGCCAGTTCCTCTTTCTTGTCAGCGATTACGGCATGCATTTCCGTTCCCTCCGGGTTTCAAGTTTCAGCGTAGCACGCTCAGCACATGGGACTGCCATTTTTGGCCAACATGCACAGAAACACAACACACACTGGTTTTTTGGGACCACTCACGGAGAGCGCATGTACGGACTCTCCAGCTCGCGGGATGCGCGTGGGGTGTGCCTGGAGGCGTCGTAAGCGAGAAGCGTGCCATGGATGGGTGGAGGCAAGCGATTGCGAAGCGTAGGCTTCGCGCGCAGCCGGAACGGCGCCGAGCTATGCTCGGCGACTGGATTCAAAGCAACGAGCGCTCGATTCGAAGCTCGACATGGATGTCGAGCTGAGATTTAGCAGGAAGGCATACCCCGCGCGCATCCTGCGAGCCCGCACTACCCTAACCTGCGCTCTCCGCCCACTTCGAAGCCGCAATCCAGGTTGCAAAACGACCCGGCGTTCTCTACTTTGAGTTTGATTTTCGATTTTTTGGGTCGAGAGATTCAATGTCGCTTGAGGGATTTCATCCGGCTTGCCGGCGCTGGTTCGAGGCGCAGTTCGCGGCGCCTACTCCGGCGCAGGCCGATGCCTGGGCCGCGATTCGGCGGGGCAGGCATACGCTGATCGCGGCGCCTACCGGAAGCGGCAAGACCCTGGCAGCGTTCTATGCCGGTCTCGACCGGCTCGTGAGCCAGGGCGATGAGCTTGGCGCGGGCGTACAGATTCTGTATGTGTCGCCGCTGAAAGCGCTGAATAACGATATACACCGGAACCTGCAGATTCCGCTTGCCGGCATCGCCGAACTGCGCGGCGACTCCGCACCCGAAATCCGCATTGCGGTTCGCACCGGCGATACCCCCGCCGACCAACGCCGCAAGATGGCCGCGCATC
>JANQSV010000286.1 GCA_028279115.1 Pseudomonadales bacterium | reverse complement strand
GGCGAGTCGTTCGTCCAGCCACCGAGCACAGCTCGGTGTCGCTCGGCCTGCGCATGAAGCTGCGCTTCATAAACGCTTGGCCTCGCCCCTCAAGAAGCGTTGCTTCTTGTCGGCTGCGCCGACCGGGCCTCACCCATGCCTCGCACGCCCGCTACACTCCGCCCACCAGACGGCGACTCACGCCGTGCGCGCTCGCTGTGGGATGCCCGCTGTGCGCTCGCTGTGGCGCTCGCTGTGGGACACCCACTCTATGTGGAATGTCGAAGCGTTTGCCAGACGGCCAGGGCGCGTTCTCGCGTCGCTCGCAGATCGACGATGGGCCTGGGATAGTCTTCATCGAGTCTCACTCCAGCCTCTCTTAAAACTGCCTCTCCGGCCTCCCAGGGGGCGTGGATGTGCTTGTCGGACAGGCGGTCGAGTTCGGGTAGCCAGCGGCGCAGGTATTTTCCATCGGGATCGAACCTGCGCGATTGCCGCACCGGATTGAAGATGCGGAAGTAAGGCGCGGCGTCGGCCCCGCTGCCGGCCACCCATTGCCAGCCGAAGCTGTTGTTCGCAAGATCGGCGTCGACGAGGCAGTCCCAGAACCATTCCGCGCCATGCCGCCAATGGATGAGCAGGTTCTTGGTAAGAAGCGACGCGGTCACCATGCGCGCGCGATTGTGCATCGTGCCGGTTTCCCAGAGTTCCCGCATGCCCGCATCCACCAGCGGCACGCCGGTGAGGCCTTTTTGCCAGCGGCGCAGCGATTCGGGGTCGTCGCGCCAGGGGAACCGGTCGAACTCGCTTTTCCAGTTGGCATCGGCGAAGTCCGGGTAGTGATACAGCAAGTGGCAGGCGAACTCGCGCCAGCACAATTGGCGAATATAGGCATTGCCGCCGTCGCCGGCATCCGCAGTTCGGGTGTCCCACCAGATCTGCCGTGGACTGATCTCGCCGAAATGCAGATGCGGGGATAGCGACGAGATTGACTGATCCGCGGGAAAATCGCGCTTGTCGTGATAGTCCTCGACGCTGCGTCTGAGAAAGTTCCCCAATTGCCCCTGCGCGCCCGCTTCGCCCGGCGTCCAGCGTTCCTCCAGGCTTGTATCCCAGGGAATCCGGGGCTTGAGTCCGAGCCGGTCTATGCGATCCGCGGGCTGGGAGCATTGCGCAAGGACCAGGTCACCCGGTTCGGCAGCCGGTTCGTCCGGCCAGGTGGCACTGAGCCGATTGCGATAGAAAGGTGTGAACACACCGTAGGGCGTTCCATCCGCCTTGACGCTATCCCCGGGCTCCCAAAGCAGCGAACCGTTACAGATTTCGGTTTCGATGCCAGTTTCGCACAGGGACTTTTCGATTCCCTCGTCCCGCTTCCTTCGCCATGGCTCGTAACATCGGTTCCAGACTACTTTGCGAACCGGCAGGGAAGCGCACAGTCCGGCCAACTCCTGTTCCGCATCGCCCTGCAGAATCCACAATTTGCCGTCCAGCGATTCATTCAGCCGCTTGAGCGAATGGTGCAGCCACCACCGCGATGCCCCGCCCATCTTCCACGCGCCGGCATTCCCGTCATCGAGCACATAAATCGGCAACACCGTCCCGCCGGCCGCGGCGGCGCGCAAGGCCGGATTGTCCCGCAACCGCAGATCTTGCCGGAACCACATGACGCTCAAATTGGAAGCCACCGGATTCACCCCAGACACTATTGATTTACCTTGCCTCCGGAAACAATCCCGGCAGCCAGCGGCCGGCGAGCCTGGCGGGAAAGGCGAGTCGCAGTGGTGCGCGCGGACTGTCGGATGTTATGACCTCGGCATCAAGCAATTTGGATACAATGCGCCTTGCTTGGCGATCGGTGGTTCCCACAATTGTCGGTGCGTCCGCTCGGGGCAATTCGCCTCGAAACAGAATAGCTTTGAGGATGGCGGTGGACTTGGGATAGAACCTGCCTGCCCGAATTTCTTCTTCAGCCCATATGAGTATACGGTTGCGCAATCGATCTGGTTGTATGAGGCTGCTCATGAATTCGACTTGATCGATGCAGGTTTCAAGGAAGAAACGGGTAAAGTCCACAAGCGCCTCTTCGCTCAGGTTGCCGCGGCCGTCCAGGTCGCCACGCCGTTTGGAATCGCAAGCTTGCAGGTGGGATTTGTAGTCCTGTTCACTGCGTGCGAAACCCCTGGCTATCGACCATAGGCCGCCAGTGTCCGTTGCATCGCGCAGCATTGCATGGGACATGAGTCGGGCGACGCGGCCGTTGCCATCGACGAATGGGTGAATCCAGACCAGGCGATGATGGGCCGCTGCGGCTGAAAGGACGGTTTCGGCATAGCCGAGTTCGCCGTACGCTTCTTCGAATCGGCCAAGGAAGCGTGGAACGGCACTGGGACTGATTGCGACGAGTCCACCGACTTTAACGTCTTTGTCACGCGGTTCACCAGGCTCTATCCGAATCTGCCCGCCGGTGGCCCGGTCTTCGACCCAAAGCAATGCATCCGGTAGAAGTTCGACGAATCGGCGATGAATTTCACAGATGCCTTCTCGGCTGACGGCTTTCCCGGTGAGCCCCTCATTGTCGATCCATTCCTGGACACTCACATGGGCGCGGGCTTCAAGTTGAAGATCTCTTTTCCCCGGTTCGGAGTTATAGTCCTCGATCATTGCCCGCTCTATATCGATCGGGTGCGTGTCATGCCCTTCGATCAGATTGGAGTAGTAACAGTTCATCGACCGAACCAACGATGCGAGTGGCGTAGCTACGCCATCCGGAAGGCTGTTTCGAAATCCCGCCGACTTTGCCACGAGCTTGAAAGCGAGTTCGGTCAGTTCGCCACGGTGCGGCGAATCCTCGCGAATTCGCATGGGTTCCATGCGCGCAACGTCTTCCTGTCTATCTGTGACCGCCATAATGTCCTCTTTAATGTCCGGTTTTCATAAGAGTTAAGTATTTATACAACAATTAGTTATGAAAAAACAGCCATATGATAGACCTGATATATGTCCGATTTAATATCCGTTTCGACAATTGGTCCCGCATAGTGCTGGCAGGAAAACAGTTTTGCCGGCCGGATTGCGAATTCTGATAGCATGTGCGGCGCTGGCGATCCGGATGGGACACCCATGTTGCTGATGCTCGACAATTACGATTCCTTCACTTGGAACGTGGTGCAATATCTGGGCGAGTTGGGCGCCGAGGTCGAGGTGTTCCGCAACGACGAAATCGGTCTTGAGCGGATCGCCGAAATGCGCCCGCGGCAGATCGTGATCTCGCCCGGGCCCTGCACGCCGGACGAGGCGGGGATTTCGCTGGCGCTGGTCGAGCGTTTCGCCGGCGAGATTCCGATTCTCGGCATCTGTCTCGGTCATCAGAGTATCGGCCGGCGGTTCGGCGGGCGCATCGTGCGCGCCGGCCGCGTGATGCATGGCAAGACGAGCGAGATTCACCACACCGGGGCAGGAGTGTTCAAGGGGCTTGAATCGCCATTCGCGGCCACCCGCTATCATTCGCTGGTGATCGAAGCGGAGACCCTGCCGGATTGCCTGGAAGTGACCGCCTGGACCGAAATCGGCGGGGAGCGCGAAGAAATCATGGGCGTGCGGCATCGGGAATTCGACGTGGAAGGTGTGCAGTTTCACCCGGAATCGATCGTCAGTGAATTCGGGCACGATCTGTTGCGAAACTTCCTCGAACGCACGGAAGACGGTCCCGACACAAAGAGCTTCGAGAGGAGCTAGAGGAAAAATCCGATGGACATCAAAGATGCGATCAGGCGGGTGACCGGCGGCGGCGATCTCGCCGCCCCCGAGATGGTCGAGGTCATGACCCATGTCATGTCGGGCGAAACCACCGACGCCCAGAACGCCGCTTTCCTGGTCGGACTGCAGATGAAAGGCGTCAAGGCGGCGGAAATTCTCGGCGCGGCGCGGGTCATGCGCGAACTCGCGACGCCGGTGAAAGTAGGCAACCGCTCGCATCTCGTCGACACCTGCGGCACCGGCGGCAGCGGCGCCGGCAAGTTCAATGTTTCCACGGCGGCCGCGATGGTCGCCGCCTGCGCCGGCGCGCGGGTCGCCAAACACGGCAACCGGGGCGCGACGAGCAAGAGCGGCAGCGCCGATGTGCTCGATGCGGCCGGATACAATCTCGCCCTGGGGCCGGACCAGGTCGGCGAACTGATCGACCGGGCCGGCGTCGGCTTCATGTTCGCGCCGGCCCATCACGGCGCCGTGAAACACGTCATCGCGGCGCGGCGCGAGATCGGCGTACGCACCATATTCAATTTGCTCGGGCCGCTCACCAACCCGGCGGGG
>JANQSV010000280.1 GCA_028279115.1 Pseudomonadales bacterium | reverse complement strand
TCCCGGTTCCCGTTCGGGATCGCCGCTCGTGTCGCGCAACTGGCTCCAGAGATCGAAGCTGGGATCCTCGGTATTCATTGGAATCGTATCCCGCGGCATCGACCCGTCTTCGCGCTCGAATACGCTGGGCGTGAAATCCTGGGCGACGACGAAGATCACCGGCAGCGCCAGAAATCCGGCGAAAACAATCCTCTCCAAGTTCGATCTGGATAATTTCAACATGGTTTGCTCCCTCGTGGCGCCAGCCCCCTGCCGGCGCCACTCGCTGCCGCCGTTACAGGCGATACGTTCCTCCCAGGAAGATCATGCGTCCGCGCGGGCTCGCCGGAAAAGCGTTTTCCGAGATGAACGGGTTTACGTGGGTGACATTATTGATTCCGCCGTAAACGGTCAACTCGTCGTTGACGTCATAGCGGGCGTTCAGGTCGTGAATCCAGGTTTCGCCCATGTACGCCGCGGGGCCGAACAGCGTATCGACGGTCTCGATTTCCGCCCGCGTCGCGCCGAACAGCATGTCGCCGAGGTACTGGGACTGCCAGCCGACTCGCAGGTCGCCCCAGCTCCAGGTCAGGAAGACGCTGCCGGCCCGTTCGGGACGGAAGATTTCGCCAAGTTCCGGATTGACCTCTGTCAGATCGAGTGGATTGGTGAAAAGGTCTATTGCATTGACCTGGGTGCCGGTCACCGAGGCATTGAAATTGTGCGCTCCGATATCGAAGTTGTATGAAGCGGACAAGTCTATGCCGTCGGTTTCCAGTTTCGCGAAGTTGATGTCGGTGAAACGGATGAAATTGAAGCCGCCGGCCTGGGGCGAATTCACGTCCATGTTTCTTCCCAGCAGGCTGCAGAAGGCATCGTTGAGCGAGGCGCCCTGATAGCAGCCGTTGGCGATATCCTGGGCGGAGACCGAAGAAATCGCGTCGTCAATCACGATATCCCAGTAGTCCACGGTCAAGGTGAAGCCAGGCAGAAAACTTGGAGAGAATACGAAACCGTAAGTCGTTGTGTCGGCGGTTTCCTCTTTCAAATTGCGATTGCCGCTGCTCACGCCGGAGAATCGGGCGGACAGCGGATCGGTCCAGGCGTAATTTCCGTCTGCGTCGAAAGGATCAAGACCGAAACTCTGGAAAACAGCCGTACAGTTGTTGATGCTGTTCTGGGCCTTGGTCGCATCGGCTTCTCTCAGCGAATTGATGTTCACGATGTCGCAAGGGTCGGCCGGGCGCGCCGTGGCGCCGACTTCAGGTCCGAACAATTCGGTGATGTTTGGCGCGCGCACAGCTTGGGACACGCTGCCGCGCAGGGCGATGTCTTCGACTGGCGCCCAGACCAGGTTGACTTTCCAGGACTCGGTATTGCCGATAGTCGAGTAATCCGACGCGCGGCCCGCGCCGTCGAGCGTCAACTCTTCGAAAAACGGCGTGTTCGCCATGATCGGCAGGGAGAATTCCAGGAAAACGTCAGTGGCGTCGTATTCGCCCGTTTCGTTCCTGATGATTATCTCAGGATCGAAGCCCAGGGAGCCGTTATTCGAAACGTCGCTGATCAAAGTGCCCGCGGGAAACGGCGAACCGGACGGAATGGCGCCGCGCTGCCAGGGATCGAAACCCGCGTTGGAAGTCTCTTCCCGGTACTCGGCGCCGGCGGCGAAACCGACGGGACCGCCGGGCAGTTCAAACCATTGCGCACTGTCGCCGACGACCGAGGCGGAGAAAACCGTCTGATCGAGAGTCACCTCGGACAGTTCCGTAAACGTAACCCAGTCCGCCATTTCCTGGGTGACCCCCCCCCGGCCCGCCCAGAGGTTCAGCGGCACACATTCGCCGCTGCCCGGCGTCCAGGAGAAATAACCGCTGTCCCAACCCGGAATGCCGAACGGCGTGTTTCGGGCCGGCGCGGTGGGATCGACGTCCGCGCGGCACGCCGGTTGCCCGGTGGCGGGGTCGGTTACCGCGTCGAGCGCCGCGAAGAAACGGTCGATGATGACCGCGCCCGTCACCGTGTTTTCCCAATCAAAGCGGCCGTAATTGAAACTCGCCTCATAGGTCCAGCCGTTTTCGAATTCGCCTTCGAGGCCGGCCACGATACGCCAGGTATCGCGAGTGGTGACGCTGGACGAATCGAAATGCAGCGGGTCCACCGTCAGGCCCACGCCGCCGTTCTGTTCCGCCACGGGGCGGATGAACTCGGGCAGGAAGGGGTTGTCGGGCGCTCCCCACAACAAGTCCCAGAAAGACGTGGGTCGGGTCTCCGCATCGGTTTCTTGCGTGACGTACTTCAGTTCCAGAAATGCCGTGTCGGTATCGGTCAGGTCGTAATGCGCGAACAGGTTGAGCGAAATTTTCTCGTCCGGCAGCACGATATCGCCGAGTTCTTGCTGGGTCGCGGTGTAGCTGTCGCCGCCGAAACCGTTGAAGTTGGAAGCGATGATATTGTCGCGGACCGGCCGGATGGAGCCGTCTTCCTGAATGCTCCAGCAGCCGCCGACAACGCCATAGGCGCCGCGGGCGAACGAGGAGTTGTAGCCGGTGAACGAATCGAGGCAGTCGGGCGTGCCGTTGCCGTCGAGATCGACCGGGGTTTCCACGTCGAAACCGGAGAAATTGAAACCGTTCCCCGGAATAATGTAGCCCCAGCCCGAGGTGATCGTGAAATTGGATCGCGCCTGCGCCGACCGCGCCGGTGAGTTCGCGGCGCGATTGATCAGCGCGGTCTCGGGCGCGGTCAGGCTGGGCGCCACGCCGAACTCGTCGGTATAGTCCGCGATGAAGTCTTCGGCGCTGGTGGGAATGTTCAGACCGTAATGGTACCGCCCGGTGGTGGCATAATCGTAGAAAGTCGCGAAATTGGGGGTGTTCGGGCCGATATCGCCTTTCTGGAAGCGCAGGTCGGGATGGGCCCAGCCATTGCCCGAAGAGCCGGCGTCCAGTCCATCGGCGCGCTCGTGCACTTTCAGGCCAGCGTCCTGGCGCACGTCCGCGGCGAAGGTGATATTGCCGCGGCCGTTGTCGAAATTTTCGCCGTATACCAGCGAGAAGACCGCCTGCTGTGCGTCCATGTACTCGGAAGTTCTGTAGCTGGCGTCGATTTCCAGTCCCTCGAAATTGTCCCGCAGGACGAAGTTCACCACGCCGGTAACCGCGTCGGCGCCGTAAACCGCCGACGCTCCGCCGGTCAGCACTTCAACCCTCTCCACCAGGGCCTGGGGAATCGAGCCGATATCCACCGACGACGAACCTTGCGCGCCGCCCACATGACGACGACCGTCAACGAGCACGAGCGTCCTGGTTTGCCCCAGACCGCGCAGGTTGAGCCGGTTGGCGCCGTCATTGGCGCCCGCCGCGTCCACGGATTGCTCCTGTGTCAGCGACACAAGCAGCGCGGGCACGTCGTTGACGACATCGATCAAGGAAAACTCGCCGGATGACTGGATGTCCTCGGCGGTCAGCGATTGCACCGGCAAGGCGCCGGTCAGGTTGGTATCCCGCGCAATACGCGAACCGGTGACGACCACCTCTTCAATGACATCTTCCTGGGCGAACGCCTGTTGGCAGAACGGGATCATGGCGGCGGCCAGCAGAATCGCTCCGGGCCGGCGATCAAACGGAATTCGAGTTTTCATTGGCTTCCCCTCTAGCAGCTGGTAAGAAGTATGACTGGGCTTTTGTTCTTGTTATTTGGTTATTTAGCCAATTTTAGCCGGCTCTTTCTGCCGGACTGTAAAGGAAGTGTTGCGCTTTCGCAATAATTTTCGAATGCATGTCAAAGCAAAGTAGAAATGTCCCCAATGATTCCCGGGGCCTGATCGAAAAAAGTGTTGGCAATCTACTGATATGGTGTTATGGTTACGTAAAACACTAAATCAGAAGCCGGAAACATTGCCTTGCAGGAAAACTGGAACAGCAGGGAACCCATCTATCGCCAACTGCGCGACCGCGTCGCCGAACGCATCATCGACGGGGTCTGGACGGAAGGCGAGGCGGTGCCCTCGGTGCGCAGGATTTCCCACGAATTGCGCATCAATCCGATCACCGTTTCGCGCGCCTACCAGATCCTCGTCGACGAGCAATTGCTCGAAATGCGGCGGGGGCTAGGCATGTATGTCGCCGCGGGAGCGCGGGACCGCCTGCGTGAACTGGAACGAAACCGGTTTCTGGAAAAGGAGTGGCCGGCGGTCGTCGAGCGAATCGACCGCCTCGGATTGAAACTGGACGAATTGCCCGGCGCCGCCGGCAAGTCGTCCCCGACTGGAAAAAGGTAAGGATTCATGGAAAACGTTGTTGCAGCCCGCGCGCTGGAGAAGACGTACGGCAGCCTCAAGGCGCTCGACGGGGTCGATCTCGCCATTTCCGCGGGTTCGATCAGCGGCCTGATCGGCCCCAACGGCGCCGGCAAGACCACGACGCTGAAAGCCCTGCTCGGATTGATCGACGTGCGCGGCGAGCTTGAAGTCGCCGGCATGGATCCGCGCGCGGCCAGGCACAGTCTCATGCGGGAGGTCTGTTTCATCGCCGACGTCGGCGTCCTGCCCGGCTGGATGACGACCAGGCGACTGCTCGATTACGTCGAGGCGGTGCATCCCCGCTTTGATCGAAAGCGGGCCGAACGACTGCTCGCCGACACGGACATACCGGCGGACAAACGCATCCGGGCGCTGTCGAAAGGCATGATCACGCAATTGCACCTGTCCGTGGTCATGGCGATTGACGCCAGCCTGCTCGTGCTCGACGAGCCGACCATCGGGCTCGACATCATGTACCGCAAGACGTTCTATGACCGCCTGCTGAACGATTACTACGACGGCAGCCGCACGATCGTCATCAGCACGCACCAGGTCGAGGAAATCGAACATTTGCTGACGCATCTGCTGTTCATCGACAAGGGCAGGATCGTGCTCGACATGTCCGTGTCCGAAGTGGCCGGGCATTACATCGAAGTTGCGGTCGAACCGGCCCAGCGCGAAAGGGCGCTGAGTCTTGACCCGATGCACAAGCGGGAACTGCTCGGCCAACTCGTCTGCATTTACGCAGGTGTTGCGCGCCGGCATCTGGAAGGTCTGGGTGAACTGCGGACGCCGGCGGTTGCCGACCTGTTCGTGGCCAAACTCAGGCGGGAGGGGAATCATGAGAACTGAACTGCGGCGCTTCGGCGCCTTGCTGCGGAAGGAGTTCATCGAGCATCGCAACCTGTTTGTAGTCACGCCGGCGGTATTCAGCCTGTTGATGTTGCTGCTCGGATACCTGGTGGTGCTGGCGCTGCCGGAGTCCAGCGAACGCGAACTGCTGGAGCAGGCTTCCGGCCTGTTGCTCGATTTGCCGCTGCGCTCGGCGGCGGTCTTCCCGGTGCTGCTGTCGGCGCCGTTCGCGCCGGCGCTGTTTCTGACCTCGATCATTTATCTGACGGTCTGCCTGTACCAGGATCGCAAGGACCGCAGTTTCCTTTTCTGGCAATCGATGCCGGTTTCCGACTGGCAGGCCGTGCTGGCGCGCGTCGTCACCACGGTGTTCGTCATTCCCGCCATCGCGGCCGCCTTCCTGCTGATCTGCCTGCTGGCGCTCGCGTTCTGGCTGCAATTCGCCGCGTCGCGCTTCGGTCTGCCTTTCACATTGGGCAAGACGCTGTTGCTCGCGCTCGATGGGACCGTGCTGTTCTATTGCTTCGCCTGGCTGCATGGGCTGCTGTTCATGCCGATCATCGGCTGGTTCCTGCTGTTCTCGGCCTGGTCCCGGCGCGTGCCTTTCCTGTGGGCCGTTGGCATTTTGTGCGTATTGGCGCTGCTCGAAGCCTGGCTGCTCGACAGCATCTTCTTCGTCTACTGGATGAACTGGTCGGCGCGGGAACTGGTGCTTGGCTATCCGGACATCTTCTCGACGCTGTTCAGCTACGACATGCTGATCGCCCTGGCGCTCGGCGGGGTGCTGCTCTGGGGCGCCACCCTGATGCGCCGGTTCAACGATTGAAAGTGAGTAAGACGAAATGAGAAAGTACCTTCTGCGCAATCGGCACACGCTGCTGCTTGGCGTGATCGCGGCGTTTTCCGCCCTGATCCTGCTCGAAGCCGGCCTGAGCGGACGGCAACCGTTCGAAATCGAGATCGACAACAGCTTCCTGCAACTGCGGGTGGGAGACGAGGCATTCCTCGAGGAACTGGAGTTTCTCGACGACTTCGGCATCGACATCGAATTCTGATTACCCGACGGGATTCTGCGACTCCGCTACGCTACGCGCAGAATGACGGTGGGGGTTTGCACTATGTGAGTCGCTGTCGGATGGCGGAGGGTTCAGCGGGCGTGCGAGGCAGGATGCCGAGCCCGAAGCCTACATGGGTGTAGGCAAGCGTTTATGAAGCGCAAGCTTCATGCGCAGCCGGAACGACGCCAAGCTGTGCTTGGTGGCTGGACCGTATTTACGGCGTCCGCTGAACCCCCTGCCTGCCGGTGGCGACGGATCGAAGCCAAAACTCGGTAAGTTCCAACATGCCGTGCTAGGATGCGCCCCTGTACACCGGACCCGAAGGATCAGAATTCCCATGGCGATGAACACACGCATCGTCCTCGCGCGCAGACCCGAGGGCGAACCGGCCGACGACTGCTTCCGCGTCGAAACCGTCGAACTGCCCGAACTCCAGGACGGCCAGATTCTGATCAAGGTCTGCTGGCTCTCGCTCGACCCCTACATGCGCCCACGCATGAACGACATGAAGTCCTACGCCAAACCACTGCAGATCGGCGACGTCATGACCGGCGAATCAACGGGCGTCGTGCTCGAATCGAAATCGGACAAGTACCGGCCGGGAGACCACGTCGCAGCCCATCTCGGCTGGCAGTCCCATATCGTTGCCGATGCCGACAATCCAGCGGTCATGCCGGTGGATCTCGCCAACGGCACTTTGTCGGCGCATCTCGGCGTCGTCGGCATGCCCGGCAGAACCGCATATTTCGGGCTCCGGGAAGTCGGCAAGCCGAAGGCGGGCGAAACCCTGGTCGTGGCGGCCGCTTCCGGCGCGGTGGGTTCCGTGGTCGGACAAATGGCGAAGATTCTCGGACTGCGCGCGGTGGGCGTCGCCGGCGGGCCGGAGAAATGCCGCTATGCGACCGAAGAACTGGGCTTCGACGCCTGCATCGACTACAAGTCAGACGACTTTGCCAAAAAACTCGCGGCCGCCTGTCCCGACGGCATCGACGTCTATTTCGAGAATGTCGGCGGCGCAGTAACGAAGGCGGTAGCCGGACTGCTCAACCCCGGCGCCCGGGTTCCGATTTGCGGTTACATCTCGAATTACAACGACGCCGATCTCGAACAGGCCGAAACGCCTTTCCACATCCTCAAGCGGCTCGACTCCGTTCCCGAACATCGCTTCTTTCTCGTTACCGAATGGCAGGAGCGCTGGTGTGAGGCCACCCGGCAACTCGGCCAATGGATCAAGGAAGGGAAGCTCAAGTACCGCGAAAGCGTCGGCGAAGGCCTGGAAAACGCGCCGGAATATTTTCGCGGCATGCTCAAAGGCCGCAATTTCGGCAAGCAACTGGTCAAGGTGGCGGACTGACAGGCATGGCCGGCGCATCGCCGCGGGACTTCTCGACCGCCGGTCTGTTCGACCTGCGCGGCAGAACGGCGCTCGTTACCGGCGGCAGCAGCGGCATCGGCCTGGAGATGGCGAAGGGCCTGCCGCAGAACGGGGCGCGGGTCATCATCGCCTCGCGTTCGCGAAAGAAACTCGATGCAGCGCTGGTGGAACTCGGGCCGAGAAACATAACCGTGAATGCCGTAGCGCCCGGATTCTTCGCCTCGCGCATGACCCGCTTCGTATTCGAGCGCTATCTCGCCGATATCGAAGCGGATTGCCCGCTCGGCCGCATCGGCGAGCCCGAGGAAATCGTCGGTGTCGTCACCTATCTGGCGTCCCGCGCCGGCTCCCACACCACGGGCGTGGTGATTCCGGTCGACGGCGGCACTTCCATTTCCAAGGGTCGCAGAGACTGGATGAACGAAAACTGAAGATGTCTTTTGATATGGCAAATAGGGAGCGCGGCGGTGTTTGAAAGGGGCCCGGCGCAAGCCGGGAAAGAGTTCGAACACCGACGGAAAGCGACCGGTGCCCAAATTATGCAAATACGGTAGCCATGCAACAAAACCGCATATGAAATGAGAGAAATCAAATGAGCCTATTTGACCTGACAGACAAGGTGGCGCTGATTACCGGCTCGAGCCGGGGCATCGGCAAGGCCATCGCCTTGCGCTATGCCGAACATGGCGCGAAAGTCGTGGTTTCCAGCCGCAACCTGGACGCCTGCGAAGAAGTCGCCGCGGAGATTCGCGACGCAGGCGGCGAGGCCGTGGCCATCGCCTGCAACATCAACCACAAGGAGCAATTGCAAGCGCTCGCCGATGGCGCACGGGAACGTTTCGGCAAGATCGACATCCTCGTCTGCAACGCGGCGCTGAATCCGCATTTCGGTCCTTCCCAGGAGATACCCGACGAGGCCTTCGACAAGGTCATGCACGCCAATATCGGCAGCATCCACCGGCTGTGCCGGATGGTGATTCCCGGCATGGCGGAAAACGGCGGCGGTTCGGTGATCATCGTTTCCTCGATCGCCGGCCTGAGAGGGTCCAACGTGCTTGGCGCCTATGCGATTTCCAAGGCCGCCGACATGCAGATCGCGCGCAATCTCGCGATTGAATGGGGGCCGCAAAACGTGCGCGTGAACTGCATCGCTCCGGGGCTCGTGCGCACCGAATTCGCCCGCGCGCTGTGGGAAGATCCCGACATCTACAAGGCCACGGTGAAGCGCTATCCCTTGCAGCGCATCGGCGAGCCCGACGAGATCGCCGGCGCGGCGGTCTATTTCGCTTCCAATGCGGGCAATTTCACGACCGGGCAGACCCTGGTCGTCGATGGCGGCGGCACGGCCTGAAGCTGAACCTGAACCGGATCAGGAGAGAAATTCATATGAACCTGGGCTTACCCGAACATTTGATCGAAGTACGAGAAAAAATCCGCAATTTTGTCGGCGAGAAGGTCGAACCGGTCGAACGGGAATATCTTTCCGAGATCGACGTGGGCGACCGCTGGTCCCATACGCCGCGGCAGGATGAAATCCTCAACGGCCTGAAGCAGGAGGCGCGCGCCCAGGGCCTGTGGAATTTCTTCCTGCCCGAAAGCCAGGGCGGAGCGGGCGTCAGCAATCTGGAATACGCGCACCTGGCGGAAATC